>JAFASN010000054.1 GCA_019244415.1 Verrucomicrobiota bacterium
CGCCTGAGTACTTTGTTAGTATTTTCCAGCTCGCGCGTGCGACCATTGGAGTAACGGAAAACCAGCTCCGGCAGGCAGACGATTGAGCGGATGGTCGGGTTGGCATAAGCGGCGCGGGCGATGACCGAGAGATCACGCGCGGTGGTGTACTGATCCGGGATGGGCAACCCGTTCGGGTTAACGAAATGCGAGTGCGTGGCGCCAAGCTCCTGCGCCTTCGCGTTCATCTTTTCGGCGAACGCTTCGACGCTGCCGGCGTTGTCACGCGCCAGGCAGCGCGCCACGTCGTTTGCGCTTTTGACCAGCAGCGCGCGAAGCAGATCGATGCGCGTGTACGTTTCCCCCGGCCGAATGTTCAGCTTCACCGGCTCGGCAAACGTATCCTCCGGTTGCACGGTGACGA
Source organism: Verrucomicrobiota bacterium (assembly GCA_019244415.1). Classification (GTDB taxonomy): domain Bacteria; phylum Verrucomicrobiota; class Verrucomicrobiia; order Chthoniobacterales; family UBA10450; genus AV69. The sequence continues at coordinate 404 of JAFASN010000054.1, forward strand.
TGCGGTCGAGGTAACCGGTTTCGGCGACAATGAGCGCGGTGAGCAATTTCTGCGTACTCGCCGCCGCGCGCGGCTGATCAGCATTCTTCTCGGTTAACACCTGGCCGGTACGGGCATCGATGACGAGCGCCGAGACCGCGCGCGTGTTGGGCACGCGAGATGGATCGGAGGGTTGCGTCGGGATCGGCGGAACAGCCGGCGCCGCCTCTTCTGCTTCCTCGTGCGCGCGCGCCTTCTTCGCGTGTGTTTTCGCTGTGTGCGAAACGTGATGTTTGTGAACTCCGGTCGGCCGGACGACTTGCGGCTGGTCTTCATCGTCATCGTCCTGCGCCACGGCGCGGCTCGGCGCTGCACAAACGACCAGGCACAGGCACATCACGCCCCATTTCCATTTTGCCGCTGAGAGAAAATTCTTCACCACCTGGGCGCTGTTCCTGTTGTTTGTTGCTAGCTATTTTTGCGCCCGCGCTCGATCAATTCCACCTCGTAACCTTCAGGCGCATCGATGAACGCAATCGCGCCGCCTTCGCTGCTCCGGTGCGGGCCGTCCGAGAGCGGGTAGCCTTTGGCCGCCGCCGATTTGGCGAACGCGGCGATGTCGTCAACCTCGAAGGCAAGGTGCGTCAAATCCGGCCCGACGACCACCGGCCCGCTGGCATCGTACTTACAAAGCTCGATCTCCTCCTCGCTTCCTGGAGCTTTGAAAAACACGAGCTGAGATCCGCGGCCGGACGTATGCCGCCGTACTTCCTCAAGCCCGAGCACGTCTTTGTAAAAAGCAACCGTTTTCTCGAGGTCGTGCACGCGGTAACGCGTGTGCAACAGCTTCTTAATCACGCAAATTATTGCTGCGATTTCGGCCCAATTTCAAATGCCGCAAGTCGCAGCGCCGCAAAAAAATATCAATGCCACGTGGATGCCCGCTGCATTTTGCGTGGACGACCAGACTCATGTGCGCAAGTTAGCGCCCGACCCTTCACCATGAAAATCGTTATCGGCGTCACCGGCGCCAGCGGCACCATTTATTTGCAACGTTTGCTCGACCAGATCGACTTCACCGCGCACGAGGTGCATCTGGTGATGAGCGAGCATGCCAGGGAGGTGGCGGCACAGGAGACGATGGCGTTTCGCATTCCCGCGCGGGTCCTTCAGCATTCCGAAGACGATCTCAATGTGCCGTTTGTGAGCGGGTCGGCATTTTTCCATGCCATGGTGATTGTGCCCTGTTCAATGTCCACTCTGGGCCGGATCGCCACGGGCGCCGGTGAAAGCGCGCTCTTTCGTGCCGCCGATGTTTTCCTGAAAGAACGCCGCAGGCTTGTCCTCGTGCCGCGCGAGACGCCATGGAGCCTCATTCATGCGCGTAATGTCGTCACCCTGCTGGAAGCGGGAGCCATCGTGCTGCCGGCGATTCCATCGTTCTACAGCAACCCGAAAAGCGTCAGCGACGTGGTGGACACCGTAGTCTGGCGTATCCTCGATCACATCGGTTTGCCGCATGCGCGTGCGTTCCGCTGGCAGGAAGAGCAACGGCGGCCGCCCATGACCGCTTGAAGATTGATCCGGAGAGCTTCGCCGGTCGTGTTCTCGTTAGTTTCGGTTTCGCGCTCTTGCAATTGTGGGCGCGCACGATCCGCTTTGAAGTCGAGGATCACGGCGGCATTCGTGAGGTGCCCGGCTCGCAGCGGCTGATCGGCGCCGCCTGGCACAATCGCCTGCTCTTTCTCCCTTACGCGCTGCACCGTTTCTTACCGGCGCGGAAAGGCGCTGCTCTCATCAGCGCCAGCCGTGACGGCGCCTGGTTCGCCAAACTCGTCCGCCGCTACGGATTCGATGTCGTGCGCGGGTCCAGCTCGCGCAAAGGCGCGGCGGCAATGTTACAGCTGGCCGATGCGATTGGATCAGGCGCCGACGCGGTGATTACGCCGGACGGGCCGCGCGGTCCGGCCTATCGCCCAGGCGCGGGCCTCATCCTGCTCGCGCAAAAAACCGGGGCTCACATCGTGCCGTTAGGCTTTGAGTACTCGAGCTACTGGCGTTTGCGCAGTTGGGACCGGTTTTTACTGCCCGCTCCGTTTTGCCGGGCCCGCTTCATTTTCGGCCAACAACACCAGGTCGGGCCGACGAGTACGGAAGAAGAGTTTGAGCGCGAACGGCAACGCCTCGAATCAGCCATGATGGCGATTGTCGAAACGAAGTAACATCTACCACTTGCTCTTCGCTGTACTTTGCCGGTACTTTGCCTCCTTGGACGATTATCAATTCACAGTTCGGCCGGTTGCGCCGTGACTCTGCCGGGCGATGGCTCAGGCTGGCGGCGTCGCAAAAACAAATTCCCCAGCTCGGCTCGCCACCAGCGGAGTAAACCTTGCGTGAATTGTTTGCGCAGCCGGAAATCGGGAACAAAGCCATCGTAAAGCTCGCGCCAGCCGTGATTGATCCGGCTGAGCTGACCGGCAGCCGCACGGCGGCGCGCGATTTTGACCAGGCGTTCACGGTAAAATTTCATGAACGTAGCAGCCACACGTCCCGGCCGTCCCTCAAACGGCAGCCGCTCGAAAGCGCTCTCGGCATTGCGATAAACATTCCGCACGACGCCGATGTAATAGCTCGAGACATCAAGCAACAATGAAGCGGCCATGAGGTCGCCTTCGCCCATGTAGAAGTACTTATCGCGATAGAGTGAGTCGAACCACGAGCGATAAGTCACCTGGTATTGCTCATTGTAGTACTCAATCAGCGCGCGCACCTCTTCGCCTCGAATACTTCGGGCGAGCATCGCCGCCACGAAGTAGCTCGTGAACGAGCAGAAATCCAGGCCGGGGCTGTAAAGCGGATCGAGGAAACCGGCGGCATCGCCCACCAGTGCCCAACCGTCACCGCAGACTCTATCGCTTGAGTACGGCAGTGCGGAAAACGCGTGCACGTCACCTTCGATCGGGCGGGCTTTGGCAAAAATCGCGCGCCCGATAGGATGAGCAAGCAAGTGCGCGTGCAATCGCGCGCCGAGATTTGGCCCGGGTGGCAGCTGGAAAATACGTTCGTCATAAACAACTCCAGCGCTTACATCCCCGCCGCGCAGCGGAATGATCCAGCACCACCAACCGAAGCCCATCAGATGGTTCGTGGCCCACTCGCGCCCGGTGCGGCAGGCGTTCGCCATCTCCGGGAATTGTTCACGCCAGTCGTAACTGTCCCATTGCCTTGTCCCGGTGAAACGCGCCCACACCGCGTTGATCGGGTGCGCGGTGTTCTGGCGGAAATAGCCGAGCTTGCGTGAGATCATGGCAGCGCGTCCCGTGGCATCTACCACCCAGCGGACGGAGATTGTCTGCGTCTCGTTAGAAGTTTGGACAGTCACCTTCTGTTCGCCGCCCTCGTTCAGCTCAAGCGCCGTCACCTTCGCCGGGCGCAGCAAATCACAGCCGGCGGCAACGGCCTGGTCGAGCAGATGGGAATCGAGAGTCGCGCGATCGACTTGGAATCCGGGAAGCCGCGCGCCGTACCGCGCGCCGAGCTCGACGCAATCCGCAGGCGATTGCTCGGCATCACGTGCTAACCAGAGTCGCAACCCTTGTTTTGGCAGATGTTGGTGGCCGAGATGATGCGTCAAACCCAGGATGCGCGTCATGTAAGCGCTGCTCACCTCAGTGGTGGACTCGCCCACTTTGCGGTCGAACTCCGCCGCCTTTTCGATGATGAGTACGCGTGCCTCCGGGCAGCGGCGCTTCAGCATCAGCGCCGTAGCAGCGCCGGAGAAAGCGCCGCCGATGATGGCGACATCATGGTTCATCAGCGGCAAAACCATCTGCGCGGCCCTGCGAAATGCAATGGCGCGATGCGGTGACTGATGGATTCACAAACATGAGTACGCGCTCGCTTGTTATCCGTGGGAATCGGTGGGCATCCGGGGCGGAATTCTTCCTGTTTGCTCGAGCAACGAGCGAACCCCCTTCAGCCGTTTTCGAAGCGAGACGCTGGCGCGCATTTGCCGGACTGATTTCGGTAAACGCCGCGTCCAGTTTCCTTCTCCAGCCGTTCCGGGAACATTGAAGCGGTCTCTGCGCGCGAACAGGTCGGTGATCATCACGATGGCGATCCAGGAATTGCATTGAAAAAGCCCGCGCATTATGGCCGGGTAAAAGTCGCGGTCGTACTCAAGACCTTCGCGCGGCTCGAGCGAGGCAAACTGCGCAATCTTGCGCAAATCTTCCGCGGCCTGTTCGCGCGTGGGCGAATTGGAATCGTGCGCTTCGGCCCAGAGCTCGCGAATCGGTTTGTGGTCGTGCGTGGCGTACGTCGCCACGGAAAGCCGCTCGTACTCATCGCCCCGGGCGACCGCGCCACCGTACACTTCCCACTGCGGAACTTTGAACCCAGCGATCCCGAGCGCCTGCAAATTTGGCCGGACATACTTCGGCACCGTGCCCAAATCCTCACCAGCGACGCGAGTCGCGCCGCTCTCCTCAAGTACGACGCGCAGGTATTCTTCGCCATCGCGTTTGTTGGCGGCGCAATTCTCCGGCGTCTCATCGTCGCGCGGCATGAAATGCGGCGCCCGCCCGCCGGTCCTTTCGAGCATCTGCTTCTGGGTGAGCGGCAGCATTTCGGCATTCCGCCGCGGCCGCCAGGGGAAGGCGTAGATACGATAAAATCCGAGTACGTGATCGATGCGGAAAACGTGAAAGATTCGTTTCACCCCGCGCGTGCGTTGCCGCCACCAGGAGAAATTGTCCGCGCGCATGGCTTGCCAGTTGTACACGGGAATGCCCCAGTTCTGTCCCCATTTCATGGTGAACTCATCGTCCTTGAAGTACGGCTCCGGCGGCGCGCCCCCTGACCAGTCGAGATGGAAAATTTCGCGGTCCGCCCAGACGTCTGCGCTGTAATAACTCACCCCAAAGGGAATGTCGCCCATGAGCGCGACGCCACGTTCCTCGGCAAACCGGCTGACCGCGCGCCATTGTTCATCGGCGATCCATTGCACGTAGCGGAAGAACTGCTCGCGCGCGCCAAATTCGTCCTGCATCTCCAGCCGCTGGCAGGCTAGCCAGTCACGCGCGCTCGGCGGCGACCGATGCTCCGGCTGCCATTCGTCCCATGTTTCGCGGTCGCCATTCAATTCCATCAGGGCGCGAAAGAATGCGAACGGCTCGAGCCACTGCTTTTCACGTGCACAAAACTCGGAGAATGCGCGCTGCCGTTCGCCATCCGGGTTGCTGCGAAAACTCTCGAAAGCGCGTTCCAGCAGGCTGTACTTAAGCTTTCGCACCTGCTCATAATCGACGGAGTCCCGCCTTAATCTCCCGAGGTCCTCTTGTTGAACGACCTCATCGAAGTCACGACTCGTTAGCTCGGGTAACGAGCCGGGCGCGAGCTCGAGCGTGGTGGGTTCGAGCGCGATCGAGCTGATGGCGTTGTAAGGTGAATGATCGGAGCCGGTCTCATTTATCGGCAGCATTTGCACCAGCGCGAAACCATTCTCCGCCGCCCATCCGATGAACTCGCGCAAGGCACCGAGATCGCCAACGCCGAGATCATTGTCGCCGCGCAGGGCAAAAAGCGGCGCGAGAATACCAGCAATGGTCTGCTCTGGTGAAAGGTCCATTAGACGCTGATTATCATACGCGCGGAATTCGAGGCGCGAGCGGCCGAACGCATAGTACTCAGGGTGAAATCGACGTTTCTGCTCGCGCAGCCGAGTTTATTGGCGCGCACGCTTGCTTCAACCCGTCGCCGATGTCATGGCTCACCGATGATCCGCCGCGCTGTCTGCCTGGTAAGCTGCATTTTGATCGCCGGCGTTCTCGCCAGCTGCGGTCGCGCTTCCAATCCCGACGGAACGATCAAGCGCGCTTACGCCTGGTACCTGCAAACACTCAGGAGCGGCAAAAACCCGTTGCAGGAGGCGAACGCCAGCCTCGAGCCGCTGGCCACACCGCGGTTTCTTGATAGCCTGCAAAATTTGCGGGCGAACGCCGAAAGCAACACCCTGCTCGATCCCAGAAGCTTCGATGGGCGCCTCGCGGTCGAGGATGTGCAAAGCAGCGGCGACAAAGCCACTGCTCGCGTCGTACTCAGTGGCCGGACGGTCGGCCGGCAGACGCTCAACGTGTTCCTCGTCAAAGACGACGCGCGATGGAAAATCGATGACGTGAAATGGATCGACGACGGCTCGGGCATTAATTGAGCCGCGCCACGAGCGCCTCACGCGCGGTTCGCTGGCGAATCGGCGTCTGCGGTCGCGGGCGGCTCGTGCAAATCCGTCCGGGTAAAGACAGAAACGACGGTGTGACCCAGTTTTTCGATATTCTGTCGTCCGCCTTCTTCCCGGTCGATGAGGACAAGGACGAATGCGACCTGTCCGCCGGCCTGTTCGACGGCGTCGATCGCCTGGATAGTCGAGCCGCCGGTGGTGATGACATCATCGACGATGACGACGGAATCGCCCCGGGAAAAATTTCCTTCGATCTGCTTCCGCCGGCCATGCTCTTTCGCTTCTTTGCGCACGGTGAAGACCTGGAGCGGTGTGGATGCATTCTCCCGTTGCGCGGCAATGCCGATGCTCAACGCCACCGGATCAGCGCCCATGGTTAAACCGCCGATGGCGTTCACCTGCTTCCCCAGTTTCGCCGCGGTCTGCCGGACCAATTCCCAGCCGACCTCGCCGATCAGGCATGCTCCGCGGGGATCGAGCGTGGTGACGCGCGCATCAACGTAGAAATCGCTTTTTGCGCCTGAGGCCAGGGTGAATTCGCCGTGGCAGACAGACTTCTCGAGCAGAAGCGCGCGCAATTCATCTCGAGCCGTCATGCAATTGCGCCCGGCGCTCGGAGATTCCGTACTCACGCTGCTGTACTACGAAGTGGCCGTGTGGGACGAACGGCTCACCGGCGTTCCAGCCATGAAGTCGCGGCGGTTTGCCTCTGAATCCTGTCCGTTCTTCTCCGCCAAGACAACGTCCGAGCCGTAGCCGAAGAAACCGCGCTGCTTGATTATCTCCGCTACTTCCGGCGGCACCATTGTTTCCCAATTTTCGTCGTTCTGCTGCAAGCTCGCGAGCGCGTCCGGCGGATGGATGCGCAGGTAATCGGGATGAAAATCGGTGATCTCGGCGATGTAGTTATTGTCGATAAGATACTTGAAAAGCGATTTCAGGTTCGGCGCGACCTCGATCTGCGTCGCGGTAACAATGTTGCCCGTCCGCTCATCAATCATCGGGTAAACGTAAAGTTTCAGCGCGCCTTTGAACATGCGGCCGATGGCTTCAAGGATGCCGCCTTCGAGATTGACGTAGTACTTTTCATCGAAGATTTCGAGCAGGCTTGGCACGCCCATGACGAGGCCGCGCATTTTGTTTGTGTAGCGCGCCAGGTAAGCGGCCAGCTTGTAGTACTCGCCGAACTTCGAGATGAGTACAGTGCGTCCGAGCGCGCCCAGGATGTCGACGCGCGCGAGAAAATCGGCGTGGTTAAGCTGCCCTTCCGCGAGCAGATTTTCCAAGGTCATCTCCATGAGTACGACGAGGTCGGTTTCATCGCAGCGCGATTCGGCCAGGAACTTGCGCCGGGCGCCATCAAGCATGTCGTTGGTCGCGTACGTCACTGGCCTGAAGCTGCCGCGCTCGACCAGGATGGCTTTTTTGTAGAAAACTTCCGCCGGTTGCACCGTTTCGCCATCGGCGCGGAACATGACGGCGTCAGTGAGGTTGCGGCTAACGAGTTGCAGACTCATCAAGCGGTTATCGACGTCGCAAAAAGCCGGGCCGGAGAACTTGATCATGTCCACTTCGATGCGCCCCGGTGCGAGATTCTCCGGCAGCGATGAAATCAGTTCCTCCGGCTTGCAATGGTAAAAGGCGCCGTAGATGAGGTTCACGCCGATGACGCCGAGCGCTTCCTGTTGCGCGATATAGGTGTCATCCAGCATGCGCACATGGATGATTATCTGGCTCGGTTCGCTCCGGCATTCCGTCTGGAAACGAATGCCGAGCCAGCCGTGCGACTCGTTGTGGTAGCGGAAGCTGCGCGCCGCTACCGTGTCGGCGAAGACGAAAAACGCGCGCTCGGCGCCGAGCTTTTGGTCCAGCCGCTCGATCAGGAGTTGGTACTCATGATCGAGCATGGTGCCGAGGCGCACCCGGCCGACGTAGCGATCGGTCGGCCCGTAAATGGCGTCGCTGAAGGTCATGTCGTAGGCGGACATCGTCTTGGCGATTGTGCCCGAGGCGCCGCCGACGAGGAAAAAACGGCGCGCGACTTCCTGGCCCGCGCCGATCTCGGCAAAGGTGCCGTAACGTTTCGCATCGAGATTAATCTGGAGCGCTTTTTTGTTCGTTCCGACGTCCATCTCCGCGGTCATAATTCTAGGATGCCGTCATCTGCGAAGAAGTCGAGTGGTCCTCTGGGATATGAGTACGCAACAGGGGCTTCGAGCTGGGGATTCGACCTTTCAGGACCAGCCGTGCGCGGAGCGTTGCGCGGGCTAAGCCGCTTTATGCAGCAGCGCAGGGGCTGCTGCCTTTTGCTCACGGAGCACTGCGATCGCGAGGTGAACGCCTGCGCCGTAGGTCACGACCACATGAATCCGGCCCTCATTGCCGCCGTGCAGTTTTGAAAGCGAGATCAGCGAGTCAGACCCGCCGCAATGCGCCCGCTCAGGCATATCGATCATGACCGCCTGCTCGGGACGGAGGCGCAGTCCCCGCGTGACGAGTTTCCATGCGTCCGGAAAGATGTTTGGGTAGTGTACTCTGAGGTTCGGGTCGGAAAGATCCAAGGAAAGCTGCTGGGCGAGGCGACGAATCATCTTCATCGTCCGTTGCACAATTTCGACCAGCGGCACAATCGTCCGTGGGGTCGAGTAGCAGTCGACGCCGAGAAGTTGGTATCCAGCAGGCTCCCCGCTCATGACAAAGCTCGATGCGTGATCGGATCCGAGAATCCGCTCCCGGGCCATATCGCAAAACCCGTTCTCAGGTCTGCGGTCGCCCATCACGCAGATCACAGGCGCTTCGCCCCCACCGGCGAGGAGCTGGCCCGCGGCTGTCATGAGCAGGAAAGCAAACCCGGCGCAACCGTTCTGAAACAGGCAAAAGTACGGAAGGTGATCCAGCCCCAGCTCGCGCAACAACACCGCGCCGCTGTAAGCATAGCGCGTTTTCGCGTCCGGCTCACTTGGATCCCACGGTGCCGTGGCGCTCTCGAAGAGAGCGTGCTGAAACAAAATCAGACGTGGTTTGGCGGAAGTGGCTGCCAGCGCGCGGCGACTAACATCCTCGAGCATCCCGAGGAAACTCTGGTTTTCACCGACGCCGCGGCAGCACGAGTAGCCCATTTCCGCCAGAGCGGCTGCGTCTCCGGCAATCAGGCCGGCCTGCTCCAGATGGGGCAGTTCAAGCGGTACTTCCCCCAACGTGTAGTTAAGGCCCCAAATGAACAGATTAGCAGTACTTACCAGAAACGTCACCGTCCCACACTCCCTCGCAGCCTTTTCGCATTAACTCCTATTTTCAGATGGTACCAAGGTAGCGGAGAACTGTCGAGCAGGTTCAGTGAATCGGCCCCGCATCAGACGCGGATGCTTCCTATGGGAGGGCGTCGGTGGTTTTTCAAGCAACTTACACCGTCGTGTAGTAATTACTCTCGCACTGTAATATGAACACCTAGGGGGGTTAACATTGAAATACTATGTCAGAGTTCGCAGTAAATAGTCGGCAGTTTTCCTCAATAGGATTTTTTTGTAGCGCCCGATACGAGCACGAAGACGGTAGAAAGTTTAGGAAAGAGGGTAGTACTTGAGGCGAAGACGGTAGTACTTGGGTCGAAGACGGTAGTACTTGCCGCAACGACGGTAGTACTTGCTGCGAAGGCGGTAGTAATTGGGATGAAGACGGTAGTCTTTGAGATGAAGACGGTAGTACTTGAGACGAAAACCGTAGTAATTGGCCGAAGACGGTAGTACTTGGGTCAAACACAGCAGTACTTGTCGCGACGACGGTAATCTTTGCTCCGGAGACAACCGGCTTCGCGGCGAAGACGGTAAGCGCAGCATCAAAGACAACCGTCTTCGACGCAAAAACAACCGGCTTCGTACCGAAAGAGGGTGGAGTAGCGCCTCCTCAGATTCGCGAAATAATATCGCGCAGCAGCTCGACATCGCGTTCAGCGCTTTGGGCGCTTTCCTCAAAGCGTTTGAAGAGAGCTTCTTCGCCGGGATTGCGGTGCCGCCGGAGGAATTGCGAATGCATGGTGATGCGCTCGTTCAGCGTTCGCATCGCAGTCCAGAGCGCGCGCTCGAGAGCTTCCTTGTGCGCTGCGCTCAATGTCTCCGGAGAGAAGGTATGGCCGACGTGACAGCGGAAGTTCACTACGCTGCCGTCGCGCTGTTCGTAAAGCGCGCCGCTGCACTCTGGGCAGACGAGCGCGATCTGCGTGTCGTTAGACGGAGGATCCTGGAGGATTGCGGGCGGATCGATGAAGGGCTCGGCTGCCGGGTCCATCGGAAGCTTGTTTTCTGAACAAATTTCGCGTTGTGCGGCTTCGCTGGACGCCAGCTTCATGAGCAGCGGAGCGAGTTCGTGCACCGGGAGGCAATAATCGGCCTTTACATTCCGCATGGCATTGAGCGGCATGTCCGGCGCGGCCGCCTCCGCCGGATCCTGGACGATGGCAACGCCACCGCGAGCTTTGACCGCGAAAAGCCCGGCTGATCCGTCGTCGAGTGTGCCGGAAAGGATGACGCCTGCGACGCGTGAGCGATGGGTGCGCGCGGCGCTGCGAAAGAGGGGATCGATGGCAGGGCGAGAGCCGTTTTCCCGAGCGCCAGCGTCGAGTTGCATCACGCCATCATTGATGAGGAGATGACGGTTTGGCGGCGCGACGTAAATATGGTTCGGCTCATAAGGGACATCGTTTTCGGCTGCGAGCGCCTTCACTTTCCCGGCGCGGCTCAGGATCTCGGGCAGTACGCTGCCCGGCCCGGTATGCAGGACGACGAAAATCGTGCCGGGATAATCTGCAGGCAGTCCATGCGCGATCTCCTGCAGTGCTTCGACCCCGCCGACGGAGGCGCCGATGACGACGATGTCGCGTCTTGGCATGTCACAAGGGAATCGCCTGTCGACTCAGGTTTTGGTGTAGGTCGGGTGTCCTCACCCGCAAATAGACAGGATGGAGGAACATCGTCTGTCGGTGAGGGCACCCTTCGGGGCGGCAGTGACGCGTGACGCGGAGGGAGCCAATCGCCCACTTTCGCACGTTTCCTGATTGGGATTTTCCTTACGTAAGCGTAGATTCGCGTCGTGAGCGATGCCTGACTGAAGCGATGCCTGAAGAGACTGATAGCGACAAAATCAACACGCCTGCGGCTTTCGATGGGGCAGAGGCAATCGCGGCGATTATTCCGGCCGGGCCTCCGCCGCCTGCGGCTGAGCACGAAGCATATCGGGATTCCGGTTCGCAAACGGGCGGCAACTCAAATCCGGACGAAACAAATCGGCCCGCGACGAAACAGCCGCCGCGCGATGGAGTGTCGGCGCCGATCGCGGTAGTCGGCATCGGCGCGTCGGCCGGCGGCGTGCCCGTGTTGCAGGAATTGTTCGGCAAGATGTCGGCCGAAACCGGCTTGTCGTTTGTCGTGGTGATGCACCTCTCGCCCGAGCACGAGTCGAACCTCGCCGAAATTCTCCAGCGCGTGACAGCGATGGGCGTGACGCAGGTGACCGAGGAGACAAAGGTGCAGCCGAACTGCATCTACGTCATTCCGCCGGACAAGGTGCTGACGATGCGCGACAGCATGATCATCGTGAGCGAGGGCCAGCGCAGCGAAGGCCGGCGCGTGGCGATTGATTTATTTTTCCGCACGCTGGCGGAGCAGTACGGGCAGCGTTGCGCCTGCATCATTTTGAGCGGGACGGACAGCGACGGCGTAATCGGCCTCAAGCACATCAAGGCGCAGGGCGGGGTTACGATCGCGCAGGAGCCGACGGAAGCGGAGCACAGCTCAATGCCGCGCTCGGCGATCGACACCGGCATGGTCGATTGGGTCTTGCCGGTCGATCAAATGCCGGAGCGGCTCGCGCAATACGCGCGCAACGAGCTGGCGATGACGTTGCCGGCAGAGCGCGACGATTCGCTGGCGACGTTGCCCGACCTCGGTCCGCGCGGGGCGGGCGGTCCGCTAATTTCGAAACGGAGCGACGCGTCGGAGGACGAGAGTGCGTTGCATCGCGTGCTTGTTTTCCTGCGTTCGCAAACCGGGCACGACTTTACGCATTACAAGCGCGCCACGGTGCTGCGTCGTATCGCGCGGCGGTTGCAGGTGAACCAGCTCGAATCGATCCCGCAGTATCTCGAATTCCTGCGCACGCATCCGGCCGAGCCGCGCGCCTTGCTCAACGATCTGCTCATCGGCGTGACGCATTTCTTCCGCGACCAATCTGCGTGGGCGACAATGGAAGCGCACGTGCCGCAGTTGTTCGCGGCGAAAACGTCGGCCGATCAGGTGCGCGTCTGGGCACCGGGCTGCGCGACGGGTGAAGAGGCTTACTCGATCGCGATTCTGCTGCTCGAGCATTCGTTCCGGCTGGAAAACCCGCCGCAGATCCAGGTCTTCGCGACCGATCTCGACGAGGATTCGGTTCGGTTCGCGCGCGAAGGAATTTATCCGCGCACGATCGAAGCGGACGTGAGCGAGCAACGGCTGCGGCGTTTCTTTTTCCAGCAGCACGGGCGTTACCGGATTCGCAAGGAAGTGCGGGAGCTGGTGCTCTTCGCCGATCACGACATCCTGCGCGATTCGCCGTTCTCGAAGCTCGATCTCGTCACCTGCCGCAACCTGCTCATCTACCTGAAACCGGACGCGCAGCATCGCGTGATCGATGTTTTTCACTTCGCGCTTCGGGCGGGCGGTCTGCTTTTTCTCGGCGGTTCGGAGAACCTGGACGACAACCATTCGCTTTTCTCGCCGCTCGATCGCAAGCATCGCATCTTCGTGCGCCGCGCGGTGCCGCGGATGCCGATCGTGAATCTCGCGCCGTTCGCCACGCGCCCGGCGCCAGTCACCCCGCGGCTGGCATCACGGCAGGTGGCGAAGGAGTTCACGCCGCCCGAGGAACAGGAGAAAGCACCGGCGGAAGTTGCGCAGGGCGGGGGCGGGACTGTCCGGTTCGAGTCATTAGGCGAGCTGCATCTGAAATTGCTCGAGGCGACCGCGCCGCCGTCCGTCGTGGTCGATGAAAATCACGACATCCTCCACATGTCCGCGAAGGCGGGCGAATACCTGCACTTCACGGCGGGCGAGCCATCGGCCAACCTGCTTCGGCTGGTCGAAGAATCGCTCCG
>JAFASN010000048.1 GCA_019244415.1 Verrucomicrobiota bacterium
AAGCGTTGCCGTACTGCAAGGACGAACCAGGGCGCGCTGGTCATGCGGGACCGAGCGGCAACCCAGGAACTACAGGGAGCAAAGGGATAGATGGAATTGCCGGCGACTTTTTCGTAACCGGTCTCACCAAGGAGCAATTTGACCGCATGCTAGGTGGCGGCGGTCAGTAGCTCACCATCTGACGGGTCTGTGAGCGGGCGCAACAATTAGTCGCCCGGGCAAAACCGCCTCGTCCCATTCGGAAACCGCTGATCGCGTAAACATGTTTTCTCTGATGGCGACAGTCGATGTTTGCACACACGACAACCACGCGGCGCGTTCGATTGTGCGCTCTTAACGAAACCAACAGCAAACCGTGCCGTCCGGATTGAAAGGCGGCAAGCGCTTCTTACGATATCCGCGCTCGCAATGAACGAGAACGGCTGTGTGCTTCGCAAAGTTCCGAAACACGTGCGGCTTGATCTTGTGCTCGTCGTGCTCGCTGTAGTTGCTCGATCGGTTGCCCGCTGAGTAGCCCCACGATTTCCTGATTGTGTTTCGTTTGCCCAGGAAGTCAGCACTCTCGACCGCACCTTCTTCGTCCGCTGCTTTGAAGATGAGGCGATTGCGCAGGTTGAGAGTGAAGACGCGCGCTTTCTCCCGGCCGAGCGGTGGAATGAACGAACTCGATGATTGCGCCGCCGCGACAACTGTTGCCTGCGCTTCCCGCAGCACATCGATGCAGTTGTAGTCGCTCATACCGTCCTCGCTTGCGGTCACGAAACGCTGGGCTTCGTCAGCCCAGAGGATGAGTAGATTGTCGTGCTTACGCGCTTCAGTGGGCTTGTCGAATCGACGGAGAGCGTGCGTGTAGAAGAGCATCTTGAGGAATGTGTTCACGTAGCGGCGTTCGAGCTGAAACTTCTGCGGCATTGCGACGCAGATGATTTTGCCGCGATCAATGTCGCCGAGCTCGAAAGTGTTCGCCGCCGGACACAAAACTTGTGCGATCTCCGGCGTTACGAACGCTTGCAAATAGTTTGCGATGGTTTCCTTAACGCCGCCGATCTGCTCGGGTGGCTGAGACAGAAAGCGGTTGGAAAAATGCTCGGCCAGTTCGCGCCGACGCGGAGTTTGATGCGACGAAGCCAGATCGGACATCGCCTCGTCCAAGTCGCCTTGGTCGAGCAAGAGCGAGTAAGCATTTTCCAAGGTCACATCTGCGCCGATTTCTCGAAGCGTTTCGAGCGCGGCCGCGATGTGAATCTGTGCTTGGTTCTTAAAGAATGATTTGTCGCCAGCTTGTCCGAGACTGGAAGCGGTATCGACTACGGCTTTGGCAAATGTGTTGTAGGGTATCGTTCGGTCAGACGTGAGGTTATAGGTGTGGCGCGGCAGCCAAGTCGGTGGTGCATTGTCCGGTCGCACCTGAAGCAGGATGAGATCGTCTTCACGCCCAAAATGGCGCGCCATTTCGGCGAGTGTTTCCCAATAAATGCCTTTGTCGTCGATGCAGAGACCGCCCCACGTTGGCTCGTTCTGGAAAACTTGAAATAACAGCGGCGTAATACCTGAACGCGTCTTGCCCGAACCGGTATCGCCGGTGATTAACCAACCGCGACAGAAATCCTCGCGAGTCCACTTGAAACCGCCAAGCCGCACGACGACGCGCCGATTGCGCGATTGACGGAGGGACGAGACCAGAGCCGCAGTTGCAAACAGCCACAGAACCGCGATTGAAACGTAAGCCACGATCACCACAGCATTCGCGCGGCAAGCGCGCCGAGGGTTACGTCGGCGATCAGCAGCAAGATAAGTGACAGGACACGGGCGCCGTTGATGCGACGAAGGTGGAGAGCGAAGCGGCGGAGTTCTGCAACCAGATCAGTAGCCTGTTGTGCGAACGCTTTCGAGCGGCGGTCGAGTAATTCGATCGTGCTGCGGAAATCTTCGAAACTCGGCGGTGCGTCCGCGGCATCGTCGTGGTGGGTCCGCGCGTGCTGTAGTTGCAGACGAACAAGTTCGAGAACTGCGAGGATTGGATCGCCGTCAGCGATGCGATGCTTGCGCTGCCATTCTGCAATCGCATCGGTGAGCGGATCGTCCGAGTTCACGCGACGAATCTCTCCGCGAGGTATGGATTGTTCAGAAGCAAATCGGCGGCGCGATAGAGTTGCCGGTAGAAGCGCGACTGCCAGGACTTCAATCGCTGACGATCGAGCAGGTTGAAGGCCGGGTGTGTGAGTGCGGAGGTGACGGTTGCGTTGTGCTCGTTAAGGGCAGTGACGAGCCAGTCATACATGCGCGGCATCGCGATCTCGCGCGCCTGCAGAACATCGACAACCTGCCGACGCGTTCTGCTGCCATCGTAAATCTTGAATGTATCGCTGTGCGCTTCGTTTTTGACGACGACCCAACCACACGCATCATGCAAAGCCTCGGACAGAATGCGAAGCTGTTCGACGCTGTCTGCTTCGTGATTTATCGGACAAACGACGGTCAAACGTGCGTCTAACGAGTGGAGCACTTCGGCCAAGCCGACTTCTTCGAAGAAGTCGACGAACAAATCAGTGGACGCGGCGCGGCAATCGACTATGAGCAAGTCGCACGTTTCCGCAGCCGTGAACACGCGGTCGATTTCGCGGCGATGTTCGAGATTGATGAACTCGGCTTCTGGATGGAAACGCTTCAGGGTCGAGTTCTCGTGATCGCTGTCGATTGCGCAGTGAACGACACCGCAATCCTTAAGGTACTGAACAAGATTGACGGCGAAGAAGCTTTTCCCGACTCCGCCTTTGCCGTTGATGATGAGATTAATCTGTTTCGGCATACGACGCTCCTGTGATTCAGAGATTGCGCGGATCGGCGACGCGCGGCCCGCGTGTACGTGGACGCTCGCTTGAAGGTTCAGCAGTTCGCGCCGGTATCGCTGATTTAGCGGGTGCTACCGACGGACTGTCTGAGCTGCCAGCCACAGTTAGCGAGCGGTCTGTGTTCTGAACAAAACCGCGCCCATGATCAGAGCGCGGACGTTGTCGCTTCGGCTTTGCAGGATCAGCGACTTCAATGAGAAACCGCGCAATCGTCGCCTTGCTTGTGCCAACACCAATGGCAGCGAGCAGTTCGCGAATCAGTCCGAGCGACGCTCCTTTCTCCCGCAGTTCAAAGATGCCCTCGCGGAAAGGCATTAGTTTCGCCTGGCCTCGCGGTAGCGGCAGCGCGAATGCGCGAACAGCGTCGTTGAAGCGTTCCGTCCGCGTTGCGTCCGTTGTGAGCTCGCTCATTGAAACAACGCCGGATCAGCGGCGAACCGGATTGCCTTAGCTTGGCTAAGGGGTAAAGCGTCCCTTCTTAAAAACTCTGGCTGCATATCGCTCCGTTCTGCCACAACCTTGTGACTCAGCGGCTCTCGCCTCGGAGCAACTGCGTCCTGCAGCCGTGGTACTCAGGACACGTGCTATCGCCGAAGACGCAGACGAATCTGAAGAACGCGAAGGGCTATTTCGAAGAGCATCTTAGCGTCGGTGATTACTACGCGGAGAATGAACGCGTCCGGGGTGAGTGGCTCGGCAAAGCTGCTGCCTTACTTCGTCTTTCAGGCACAGTGACTCGCGACGAATTCTTAGCGTTATGTGAGAATCAACATCCGCATTCCGGCGAACTGCTAACGCAACGCCGTAACACCACAAGGCGCGGGAAGAATGTCGACAGTGAAATCGCTAATCGCCGCGTCTTCTATGACTTCACGTTCTCGCCGCCGAAGTCTGTCTCGATTGCTGCGCTGGTGGCTGGCGACCAACGGATCGTTCGCGCGCACAC
The DNA here is from genome assembly GCA_019244415.1 of Verrucomicrobiota bacterium. Lineage (GTDB taxonomy): Bacteria > Verrucomicrobiota > Verrucomicrobiia > Chthoniobacterales > UBA10450 > AV69. The sequence continues at coordinate 3,799 of JAFASN010000048.1, forward strand.
TGAAGCTGTGAAGCTCGCATTGACCGAGCTGGAACAATTCGCCTGCGCGCGTGTACGAAGCGGCAAGAGCAACACTGATCGGCGTACCGGTAACATCGCCGCGGCGCTCTTTCAGCACGATACATCGCGCGCTCTCGATCCCCACCTCCACACGCACTCCATCATCTTCAACGCGACGCATGACTCACACGAGGGCCGTTGGAAGGCGCTTCAAAACTATGAAATGTTAGGAGCGCAGAAGTACGCCGAGAACGTGTACTATCATGAGCTTGCGCGTGCATTACGCGGGTTCGGCTACACCCTCGTCAATTCCGCACGCGGCGACTTCCAACTTGCCGAAATCAGCCTGGAACTTTGCGAGCGGTTCTCCAAGCGCCACCGCGAGATCGATGAAAAGACGAAGGCATTTCTCGCTTCGAATGGTGATCAGCAAATAGGGAATGAAGCCGCAGTTCGCAAGCACATCGCGCACAAAGAACGTGCACGGAAAATTCGCGATATTGGTTCCGAGCGCCTGCGCAAACTTTGGCGGGACCAACTCACCGACGAGGAGTTCCCGTCATTCAAAACAACGTCACAAAGTCGCGAACCAGTTCATGACGATGTTTCTCCGGCGCGGGCTGTCTCCTGGGCAGAAGCTCACTTGTTCGAGCGGCGCTCTGTCGTACGCGAACATGAAATATGGCGTCACGCATTGGAAGCCGCTCGTGGCACGTCCGTGTCGCTGATCGACATCAAACGCGAGACCAAATCGCGCGACTACCTGCGCGATGAAACCGACAAGGTAGCGCATCGAAATGTGCTCGCGCGTGAATGGCAGATCGTTGAAGCGGCGCGAAACGGAATTGGACAACGTGCTCGTCTCGGAACGTTCCGAGATGAATCAAAATTGGCCGAAGATCAACGCCGCGCACTTCAATCGATTCTCAGTTCGACCGATTTCATCACGCTATTTCGCGGTGGGGCCGGAACCGGAAAGAGCTTTGTGCTGCGAGCCGCACAACGAGCAATTAACGCCAAAAGCTCATCGGTTGTTCTCGCGCCGCAACGCCAGCAGGTGATTGATCTTGGGCGCGATGGTCTGACGAACACGCAAACCGTTCGCGAAGCATTGCAGCGGCGCGATCTGCCGGAACTCGCGGTCGTGATTGTCGATGAAGCGGGCCAGCTCGACGGACGGCAGCTCTTTCATCTGATCCATCTCGTTCAAGAGAAGAAAGGCCGGCTGCTGCTGTGCGGCGACACGCGGCAGCACGGACCTGTTGAAGCTTCGGATGCATTGCGCGCGATCGAGCGTTACTCCGGTTTACGCGCCGCAGAGTTGAATCAGATTCGAAGGCAAGATCCGAAGCGAGGACGTACTGCCGAAGAGCGGCAGCGGATTCGCGAGTACCGTGATGCGGTCGAAGCCGCGAGCGCGGGAAATAATTCGCGTTCTTTCGACGGCTTGGAACGGCTCGGCGCGATCGAGCAATGCGGTCTGAACGAACAGAATGAACGGCTGAGTGACGAATACATTGATATCGCCACGCAGGGCGAGTCAGCCATTGTGGTCTCGCAAACGCGTGCTGAAGCGCGCGCGATCAACGATGCGATCCGGAACAAACTGCGTAAGCGCGGCCTTCTGGCAAACGACGAGACGGAAGTCACCGCGCTCGAACAAGTCGATTTGACGAGCGCGGAAAAAATCGACCACAAACATTATCCCGATGATTGCCTGATCGTCTTCAATCGTAACGTAAACGGCTGCGCACGCGGCGAGCACGGCAAACTTATTGGCATCACGCCGAAACGGGTTGTTGTCGAAGTGAATGGGAAGGTGCGTCAGTTGCCACTCCCGAAGGTCGATCACATTAATGTTTGCCGCGCGCGCGAGCTGACACTTTCAGCCGGCGACCGTTTGCAACTCAAAACGAATGGCATCAGCGATGACGGACGAAAGCTCGCCAACGGTGAGGTCGTCACGGTTGCGCGAGTTAAATCGAATGGTGCAATTCGATTGGCGGATGGTCGCGTACTCCCGCCGCATTATCGCCAGTTCGTCCGCGGATACGCAGTGACTTCCTACGGCTCGCAAGGCAAAACGGTTGATCACGTCCTGTTTTCAGATTCAGCGGTTCGCGCTGCCACCAATGCGCAGCAGTGGTACGTCACGATCTCGCGCGGCCGAAAGAGCATCAAAATCTTCACGCCGGACAAAGAAGAGCTTCGCCACGCGATATCGCGTAGCGGCGAACGAGACCTGGCGCTTGACCTTGTAAGACCGCGTGCACGGCAGCACCACATCAGTTTCAGAACGCTGCGTTCGCTTCGCCGCGGCCACGAGTTCGCGCGTCACCTTTGTCATCTCGCCATGAGACGGTGGATGTCTGAGTTCATCGCAAAGCACGCGAAACGTCACAATGAAATCCGAAACAATCCCATTCACACCAACGTCCTGGCACCGTGAAGCGTCGTGCGCGTGTTTGCGCGTCGAAACATCCGCGCGTGAAGCGCGCCTCTTTCCGTACCAGCAGTTAGTTACCGCATCGTTGGATGAAGGCGGTGAATCTGAAACTCTGCGTCTTGCCTTTTCGTCCCACGACATTGAAATAACGGGACGCAATCTGCGACCGCTCTTGATCGCGTTGCAGGATTACGCCGTGAAATGGATTCGCCTCGTGCCAGACCGTTATCAACGTCTCGCGGGAGATAAGAACGGGATCATCACCAGTATTCGGATCGAAGAACCGAAGTAAAGAATTCGCTCGTACCGCTACCGCGGCGCGTATACTGTCGAGCTTGTGAAGACGCTGGTATGCCCGCATTGCAACACACAAGTACCCGAGACGGCCAGCGTGTGCACTGGCTGCGGCGCGGAAGTCGTTCGCGGTTTGAGCCGGGGCGGACGCTCGCTTGTTGGTCTGCTGTGCGTCGGCGTCGCAGTGGTGATTGCCGGGATTATGTTACGCGTGCTCGAGATGCACAAGGCAGGCCTCCATTGCCGTCGCCGAAACCGGAACACGGGCCGTATGTAATCGGGGCCTTCATATTGGTGATCGTGATTCCATATTTCATCGGCAGCCGGGTTGCGCGTTTGCTGTGGCGGTCGCGAATTCGATTCTACAGGCGTTATCAGCATCCGTAATCGCTTGGGAGCGATTCGCTCCAACACCGGAGCGGCTGGCGCTAAAATGCGCCGCTAGGATAGCGGGCATGATAAACGCAAGCAGCTCCTCGAATGTGAGCGAATTGCCCGAACCGGATCGGCTCGCCTACTCGGTGCAAGAAGCCGCCGATCTTCTTGGTGTCGATTACTTCAGCGTTTACCGGCTGATTCAGCGTGGCAAGCTGCGCGCCTGCCGCGCGCTTCGAGGAAAACTGCTCGTACCGCGCACGGAACTTCTTCGCCTGCTGAAAACCTGACGACGCTCACTTCAAGCAGCTATGCCAAAGCTCACCCGTTGCGCTTGTGCCAAACTATGATCCTGGCGCAGATGGCCGTACGTTTTCATGCACAAGGCGCCGCCGTCCTTATGACCTAACCAACGCGATACGGTTGGAATATCGACGCCGCTCTCAATGCAGATAGTCGCGAATAGATGTCGCAGATCGTGATGCGTAATGCGCTTCATTCCAATCTTCGCCGCCGCATGAGTCATGCTGTTCTGGCATTCAAATACGCGCATGATACTCGCCGTCGCTACTTCATCGGGCCGTTCCTTCCTAAGCTCTCGCAACATCTGTTCGAGTTCTGGAATCATAGGAACGTAGCGCGTCTCGCTGTTCTTTGTTGCCGTGATCGGATCGCCTCGCACATGAAGCTGACGCCGCTCGAAGTTTGCATCCGACCATGCGATATACCGCGCTTCGCCAAGACGCACTCCGCTGTAAGCGAGAAACCGAACCAGATTCGCACAATCCTTCGACTGACGCGCGCCGGCCGCGCGAATTTTTTCCACGAACCGCAGGAACTGTTCGCGCGAAGGCAACTGAAGTTGCTTGGCGCGAATTCGCATTCGTGAAAGATTCGCTGCGGGATTTCCAAAGCGCGCGCCGCTATTCACCGCTTCCGCGAAGACGCCGCGCAGTGTGGCGATTGCATTGTTCACGACCGATGGCGCGTACTGTCTTTGAAATTTAACCAACCACTCCTGACAATCGCGCTCGCTCACCTTCCGCACATCGCTTCCAAAGAGGGCGGGCCACGAGCGACTGATGAAATCGACCAAGCCGTGGTAATAATCCTTCGATCTCGGTTTGAGCGAGACGTTCGCACGGACCTTTTCTTGATACGCGGTCACGGCGTCGCCGACCGTCATCTTGCCATCGGTGACAGCTCTCGCCGATTCGTTCCGGGAACGATATTCCTTGATTTTGTCTCCAAGTCTCTGCTTCGCGACAGAGAACACGCTTGTTTTGAGACTTTGTCTTACGGTTCTTCCGCCGACGCGGAAACGCGCGTAGTAAGTCCCCGCAGGGCGATATCGGACGAGATTTTGCACTGCGGTGCTTTCCCACGCCGCGTCTTGTTCTTCTTCTCTGGCCATTCGCTGTTCGGCCAGCATGGACGAAACCGGAGAATTGCCGGCTCCGCGCAGGGAGCGATGACGTTTGGTGCGGTGCGTACAAAAGCCGCGTACAAAGGAACTCGCGGCGGGTGAATTACCGGCTATTCTCCCTCGTAAATGCCGGCATAGCTCAGTTGGTAGAGCAGCTGATTTGTAATCAGCAGGTCGTCGGTTCGAATCCGTCTGCCGGCTTTCGTACTCTGATCACAAGCGGTTCACGCGTTTGCCTTAGGACGAAGAACACGATTGAGGCTTGAAACCGCCGCGCAGTTCGTTGCGTCTCGTACTTAGCTAAATCGCGCTGGTAAGTTCAGCGAAATGCGATAAAGCGCTAGCGTTCCTACAAACAGGTGAACTCGTTTCGTGGTTGACCCTGCACCGAACAGGTCTTCAGGACTGCTGAATCGCGCCGCTTTTTACTTCGGGATGGAACGCGGGGAATTCGTCTCCGCCTTCATATTCCTGGCCCTGCTCGCCGCGATGAAGCTGGCGAACATCACTTCGTTTCGCTTCGACAGTGACGAGCCGCAGCATGCGCACGTGGTCTGGGCCTGGACGCGTGGCTTTGTCCAGTACCGGGACGTATTCGACAATCATATGCCCCTGTTTCACATCATGTGGGCGCCGATTTATGGCCTGATCGGAGATGGCCCGCACGTACTTGTATTTCTGCGGCTCACTCTCTTGCCGGTGCAACTCGCGACGGCCTTCGCAATTTACCGAATCGGCGAGGGGCTCTTCTCCCGCAAGGCGGGAATTTGGGCGGTAGTTCTTGCCGGATTCTACCCTGGCTATCACATCATCTCGCTCGAGTTCCGAACGGACAACGTGTGGACGCTCTTCTGGCTACTGAGTGTGATGGAGTTAGTAGCGGGACCGATTAATACTCGACGTGTGATGCGCGCAGGCGCGCTCATGGGTCTGGCGTTTGCCATCTCGTTAAAAAGCGTCCTGCTTTTGATCTC
>JAFASN010000061.1 GCA_019244415.1 Verrucomicrobiota bacterium
CCCAGCGTTCAATACTAAGCCGCGATGGTTTGTGGAAGCCGCTGCGAGTTTATTGAACCAGACACTCCCCGAATGGGAATGGTGTTTGGTTGACGATGGTTCTCGATCCGCGGAGACGCGGCAGATGCTGGAGTCACTTTCGCGTGCTCATCCCAACGTGCGGGTGCAGTTCGCGCAGGCGGCAGGCATTAGCAGCGCGACTAACCAGGCACTTGATCTCGCCCGAGGAGAGTTCGTCTGCTTTCTTGATCACGACGATCTGCTCGCTCCCACGGCTCTGGAAGAGATGGAGCGGGCATTATGTGAAAATCACGACGTCGTATATTCAGATGAAGATAAGCTCGATGAACAACAAGCGGCGCTTACTGAACCTTTTTACAAGCCCGATTGGTCGCCGGAATACCTCCGTGGCGTCATGTATGTAGGTCACTTGCTTTGCCTACGACGCGAGCTCGCGCGCCGTGTTCGCTTTAACAGTAACTTTGATGGTGTTCAGGACTTCGAGTTCATGCTAAGGTTAAGTGAGGCTGGCGCCCGCGTTGGCCATGTTCCCAAGGTCTTGTACCACTGGCGGAAAGTTCCCGGTAGTGTAGCAGCTTCGGTCGATGCAAAGCCTGAACTCGGCGTGCTGCAGCAGAAGGCCGTGAACGCTCATTTACGACGTATCGGCTTGAATGCCGAGGCCAAAGCAGGTTCAACCCCACACCGGGTGAAGATTGTGCCTGGTCCGGAGTCTGAGCGCCGCAAAGTAAGCATCGTAATTCCCACCAAAGATGCTCCCGAGCTGTTGTCGCGGTGCCTTCGAAGCATTTTTGAGCAAACGACTTACTCGAGCTTCGAAGTAATTCTGGCTGACAACGATACCACAGATGTGAAAGCCCTTGAATTGATGCGGAGCTATCCGGTCAAGCGTGTTTATATCCCTACTCCGTTTAATTTCTCGCGAGCGAACAATGTTGCTGCCAGGCATGCAAGTGGCGACTACCTGGTTTTTCTAAATAACGATACGGAGGTCGTTAGCCGAGATTGGCTCGACCACCTCATCTATTACGTGCGCCAGGCTGATGTCGGTGCGGCGGGAGCACTTCTCCTTCATGATTCAGGGGCCGTCCAACACGCGGGCGTAATCCTCGGGATACGCGGCACCGCCGACCATGCCATGCGGGGCTTTCGCGCAGAGTCTGATGGTTACGCAGGAAGCTTGTCCTGTGCTCGCGAAGTGTCGGCCATAACGGCAGCATGCATGGCGATTAGTTCCTCCACCTTTACGAGTTTCGGGGGCTTTAATGAACATTTCTTCACCATCTACCAAGATCTCGATCTTTGCCTGCGATTACGCCGTCGCGGCCTGCGCATCATCTGGACACCGCATGCGGTACTAACGCATCACGAGTCGTTGTCGCGCAAAAGTTATTATGATCTAGTCGATCGCAACTTGCTGTTGGATCAATGGGAGGAACAGATAGAGCGAGGCGACCCCTACTACAATCCCCATCTCAACCTACAACGCGGCGATTACAGCGTCGCAGTCAAGAATTGAACATCCTGTTCGTCCTGTATAACGATTTCAACTGCAACAGCGCGATTCATGTTCATAACTTCGCGAATCTGCTGACTCGGCTCGGTCACAGCGTTGCTGTTGCCGTTCCGAAGAACAAGGCGACGTGTTCCAATCTTGGCGAGCGATCTTACCAGATCGCGAACTTCTCGGAAGCCTCCGATAACTGCTTTATTCTTTTCGACAACAAGCAGCCGCCCAATGTTGTACATGCGTGGACTCCGCGGGAAAACGTGCGGCGATTTTGTGAAAAGGTAAAGCAAGTCTGCCCTTACGCTCTTGTTGTTCATCTTGAAGATAACGAGGAGGTGATTGTCGAGGCCAACCTAAAGATGCCCTTCTCCGAGGCCGCAAAACTACCGGACAGCGCCTTGCCACTTTCGCTATCCCATCCGAATTATTATCGTGAGTTCCTCGCGCAGGCCTCGGGCATTACGATCATCATGGATCGATTGCAGGAATTTGTGCCTGCGACAACTCCGGCGCTGCTACTCTGGCCCGGTGCGGACCCGGAGCTTTTTCATCCTCGCAAGAAAGATCTGCAGTTCGCCGAGCAATTGCGCATCCCGGCCAACAGTACCGTTTTTTGTTATACAGGAAATGTACATGCGGCAAATGCGCGTGAAGTACGCAGCCTCTACCTCGCTGTGGCGGTGCTTAATCGTGAAGGAGTGCCGACCACCTTGGTAAGAGCTGGCCGGGATTACTACCCATTCCTAGGCTCCGATGATCGGTGGGCGCATAAATATTCCATCGAGCTTGGCCACGTCGAACACGTAGACATCGGCCGAGTTTTGAGTCTGGCCGACTTTCTTATTCAACCGGGTGCGCCCAACGACTTCAATGAATATCGTCTGCCGTCGAAGCTGCCGGAGTTCTTTGCCATGGGGCGGCCAGTAATCTTACCGCGCACTAATGTGGGACGGTTCCTCGAGCATGGTCGAGATGCATGGGTTCTACCGACCGTTGATGCTCTCGGGATAGTCGAAACAGTGAAATACCTGCAGGCCAATTCGGCTTTGATCGACCGCTTGAGCGAGGGAGCAATTGAAACCTACAAGCAACACTTCGACTGGAAGGAAGGAACTTGTCGGCTGGATCGCTTTTATCGGGGTATAGTACAAGAGCGCTCGGAAGCGTTGGCTTCGGATCGCCAAATGCTGTCCAGTGTAGATGGCACATAATCCATCTGTAGCTATCTGCAGGGTTCCGGAGCAGTCAGCGGACGCACTTCGTGAGTGCAGCAGAAATTCGGGAAACGTTTTGCTTGGCAGGATTGCTGCTTGTGTGTGCCACATTGGGAGGCCGTGGCGTTTTGATGGAAAAGATCCTCGTCGTTGAAGACAATGAAGTTGCGGCGCTGGCGTTGTGCAGGCTGTTGAAGGCCCGGGGCTATGAGGTGGCGAGCGCACCCGACGCGATCATGGCGGTGGAGTGTGCCCGCCGTCTCCAGCCGGACATCGTGCTGCTGGATATATCGATTCCGGGCGGAAACGGGTTCAGCGTGGCCGACAAAATCCAGAAATTGATCGCGAAACCGGTGCACCTCTTATTTCTGACGGCGAGCGAAGATCCCATGCTCAAGGAGAAGGCTTTATCAGTGGGAGCGGCTGAATTCGTACAGAAGCCGTATCAGCCGGCGGAGTTGCTGGAAGCTATCCGCGATACTCTGGATGGCCTTAAGACCGGGTTCAGGAAAGAGGTTTACGTGCTCTGATCGGCGGGCTAATACCGCCCAAACGAGCGGCGCGCAGTTGCTGCGCGGATGAACTACTGGAGCTTGTAAACCTCGACCAGGGCAACGCCGCTCGCGCCATTCTTACCTGATACAATCGCGGTATGAGGTGCATCCGGCAAAGTCGCGATAATAGCTGACTCGAGAGGGTTAGGTGGGGCAAGCCCAGTGCCTTCGATCAAATCAGCCTGAGTAGTTTGCCAGTTATCGTTTGATGCGACCAGAGTACCGTTGCTATCGAACAACTGAAGCACGGGATCCGGCAAAGGATTACTTACGCCGAAGTGGCTTAGCGTGGGGCCAAGCGCTCGAACCAGTACTTGCGTGGTACCATTCCCGCCCGTGTTAACAAAGCCGCCGATCATCACATTTTGGCCTGGTTGCACCAGGCCGCGTGAAGAAATGTTCGCTAATTCAGCGGCGACGCCCGTATTCAAGTCATAGACTTCTACCAAGGCGATGCCGGTACTATTATTTTTCCCGGCTAGAATGGCAGTGTAACTAGCGGGTTGCAGAGTTGTCAGGATCGCTGATTCGCGCGGGTCAGGCGGCCGGAGATTTGGCGGTATCTGGCCGGCGTTAGGTGCTGATTGCCAATCATCATTGGCAGCGATAACTCCCGTGGAATTGTGTAACTCCAAAGTAGGATCTTGCAGAGGACTTACGACCCCGAAATGGCTCAACGTCGGACCAAGACCGCGCACCAGCACCGGTTTGGGCGCGGTGCCGTCAATGATAAATCCTGCGATCAATACTTCATCACCTGTGCCCACGTAGGCACGAGTGGATATGTTAGCGAGTGCACCGGTCGGCCGCTCGATGGCGAGGTACTGAGGATTTGCCAGTCCCGCGGCAAAGGTCACGCGCGCTCCTGTTGACGTGATTTCAATGATGTTACCGGCGGAGTTTTGCGTGACAAACAGGTTGTGGTTCTGGTCCATCAAGACGCCGGCGTTTTGAGTAAAGCCGCTTGCAATTGTTGTCCGCGCGCCGGCAGTGGTGAACGAGAACACGTTTCCACTTCCACTGTCGCATTCGAGCAGGGTGCCAAATGGAGTAAAGAAAAGCGCATCTGGGTAGGACAATCCGGTGGCGAAAGTTGTCCTCACACCTGCCGGCGTAATCCGGTCGATGCGTCCGGCGGTGAAGTTACCCGCGTAAAGGTTACCTGAATTATCGAAAGCGAGGCCGGCCGGGCCACTCAGGCCGCTCGCAAACACCGTTTTCGTTCCCCCAGGCGTGAACTTAAATATTGTCCCGCTGCCTTCATCGGCTTCGTAGAGGTTTCCGTTTACATCGAATGCCAGGCCATAGGGACTGTTTAATCCGGCGGCGAAAATCGACTGTGTACCTGCTGGTGTAATCTTGATAATAGAGCCGCCGTTGTTCGCCACGAACAAGTTGCCTGCGGGATCGAATGCCAGGCCGGCAGGACTGCCAAGGCCGCTGGCGAATGCGCTTTTCGCTCCCGCGGGCGTGTATCGGTAAACCGTACCGCTGGCGTAGTCCGCCTGGTAAAGGTCTCCCGGCGCGCCAAGGACGTTGCGAACAAGCAGCGCGGCAGCAAAAATGAAAGCGCAGGTAAGTTTATGCATTTTATGTCACTCCAGAGTTTTTAGGTTGTACTAATCTAAGCATTCGCAGTCCGGCGGGGCGCCGGTTTGTGGCGAAATGCAATAGGCGGTGGCGAGTTACTGACAAACAAAGGCGAGTGAACAAATCTCGATTGAGTACATTGCAGCGCAGCATCGCCAACAAAGTATAGGAACTTTTGCCGCCGCGGACTACAGTAGTCTGGTGAGCCCTTCTCCAGGCAATCAGCTGTCCTCCGCTGGCCGGCCGTTCCATAGCTGGAAGCTGTTACTGATCGGCTTTACCGCGGTTGCTCTTTTCTACACTGGCGTCTCCTATGTCGTCGTTGTCGTGGTACTCAGGAGCCAGTTCCACTTCACGCCGACACTACTTTTCAATGCAGCACAATTCTACTTTTGGGCAGCTCTGGCCCCGGTAGTAATTCGTATCGCCCGGCGCTTATCTATCACCCGGCAGAGGTGGGGAGCGCCACTGCTTCTGCACGTTTTGCTTTGTCTCGCCTGCGCTTTGCTTGTGTCCGTTCCTATCGTGCTGCTATTCTCGCCTCTGGGGATGCCGGAGCGCGACCGCATCTTTCCCACAGTGCGCACAGCCTTCGCTGGAATGGGCGAACCGTTCGCACTGGGCGCTGTTATCTACGCGCTTCTTGTGATCGCGGCTTATGCCAGTGAGTACTACGTCAGATATCGGCAGGAAGAACTACGTGCGCACCAGCTACAGAGTGAACTTGCTGATGCAAAGCTGCGCGCGCTCAAGATGCAACTGCAACCACATTTCCTGTTCAATACGCTTCACTCTATTAGTGAACTTGTCGATGAAGATCCTGCGGCGGCTACTCGCATGCTTGCCCGGCTGGGGGATTTTCTGCGTCTGACGCTCGACAGTCCGGACATCGCCATGATTCCCCTGGAGCACGAGTTGAAGTTCATTCAATCTTATCTCGAAATAGAAAAGGTCCGGTTCGCCGATCGCCTCGAAGTTGCGATTGATGCGGAAGAGGCGGTGCTTGACGCCCAGGTGCCCATTTTCATTCTCCAGCCACTGGTGGAAAACGCCATGCGGCACGGCGTCGCGACGCGGCTGGGCAAGTCGATCGTTGCTGTTTCAGCCTGCCGGCGCGCTGCGCACCTTGAACTAACGGTTCGCGATGAAGGCCACCGTACCTCGGTACTTAAGCCCAACGGTAAGATGGGAGTAGGTCTAAGCAATACAAAGGAGCGCCTCAGACATGCCTACGGGGAGGATCATCGCTTCACTTTTTCCCATGACAATGGCAGGACGGAGGTAACTCTGAGGATTCCATTTATCTCGAGCCGGCTTTCGTCCGTCACATCTTCGAAGGAAGCATAAAGCCAATGCTACGGGCGGTCATCGTGGATGACGAACCTCGCGCGCGGAATCGCCTGCGCAGACTAATTGCGAGAATCGATCCCCGCATCGAAGTCGCGGGAGAAGCAAGCAACGGCTATGAAGCCATCGCGATCGGTTGAAAGGGAGAAGCCTGAGATCATGTTTCTGGATGTGCAAATGCCCGAGCTGAGTGGCTTCGATGTTCTGCGGAAGCTCGCTTACCGGCCAGCTGTCGTATTTGTCACAGCTTTCGATAAGTACGCGGTACGAGCATTCGATGAACACGCGCTGGATTACCTTTTGAAGCCCTTCGACCAGGAGCGGCTGGCGGAAACTTTGCGCCGAGCGACGACTGCTATTGAACACAGGCAGGACTCAGACCAGAGCGTTCGACTTAGTGCACTCCTGGCGCAGCTGGAGCAACGGCCGCGTTACCTCGAGCGCGTGGCGGTGAAGCGAAATGGCCGGATACGTTTACTTGCAATGGCCGAGATCGACTGCCTTGAATCGGACGACAACTACGTGCGGGTTACTTCAGGAGACGTCTCCTATCTTCTGCGCGACTCACTTACGCGCTTCGAGGAGAAGCTCGATCCGCTCTACTTCATTCGTGTTCATCGTTGTGCCATAGTTAACGTGACGAAGTTAGAGCATATCGAGACATCTTTTCGGGGTGAGTACAAGCTTGTACTCAATAGTGGCAAACGGCTGACATTGAGCCGGAGCTATCGCGATAATTTTTTCGAGAAGTTCGGGCACGGTACTTAACGTCTCAGCTCGGAACGGAAGCGGCGACGCAGGACACGACCCGTCATGTCGCGTTCGCGACAGGCAAACGGCTACCGGCGACAGTACTCAGCGAGTTGATCGTACGCAATTCTCGCACGCAAGCTGCTCGATTTGTTCGTGGCAAACTGAGAGACGCGCTCTCCCAGGACCAGCCCTGCCCGTGAACGTAGATAGCCGAAGCTTCTCCAGATCCAGGTTCGCCCAGCTTGCCGGTGTGGTGGCAACGCTCATTACGCTTGCCGCGCTTACTGGCTGGCTGCTTGGGATTGATGCCCTGACCAGGCTCATGCCGACGCTGCCGACCATGAAGTTCAATACCGCGCTGGCGTTGACCTGTAACACGGCCGCGTTGTGGCTACTAACGACACGCCACCACGCCAGGCAGAAGAAAGCTGCCGTTCTCTTCAGTGGTATTGCCGCGTTATTGGCGGCGGCAACTCTGGTTGAGTACGCGTCCGGGCTCGATCTGCACGTCGATCAACTGGTCGTAGCGGATCACAGCAGCGCCACCTTCGCCGGTAGAATGTCGCCGGTCACCGCAGGCACGCTTCTGCTGTTAAGTACAGCGCTGATATTAATCGATGCGCCGCGGCTGCGTAGTACCGCGCAAATCATTGCCGCGATCGCGGGGCTGATCGGCATAGCGGCGATCGCGGGCTACACTTATGATTTCAAGCCGCTTTATCAAATCGAAGCGTTCAACAGCATGGCGCTTAATACGGCGCTGGCACTCGTCGCCATCTCGGCTGGAATTGTCGCGCTGCGCACAGCAGAGCTGGCGTTCTTGAATAGCCGGAGGCTGCCGGCGTTAGGTCTTGTACTTGGGTTGCTCCTGATCTCACTCGCTGCTTTCGGCACGTTTCGGCTCGTTCGTCGCGTGATTACGGCGGACGCCTGGGTCGCACACACGTTACAGGTTCATGAGGCAATCAGCGGGATTCACGCCGATATCCTGGAACAACGCTCAGCAGCGCGCGCTTACGCGGTAATCGGAGGAGATCAGTTCTTGCAGAATACCAGGCGCGCCTCGAGCGATGTGGCGCAACGCATGGCGCGACTCGGTCGCCTTGTCTCGGATAACCCTTCGCAGACGCGCAATGTCTCGCGGCTGGCTTCGCTTTGCCGCAGGCGTGCCGCGATCGCGGAGCAAATCCTGGCGCTGCGGGCAGCGCAAAATCCCGCAGCCGTACTCCCGCTTACTGTCTCGCTGGGTGAAGAGCAAATGCCGGAGCTGCAACGTTTGATCCAACAAATGCATGGTGAAGAAGACGCCTTGCTGGTCGCGCGGGAGCATGCCGCGAAAGGGATGGCTGATTCGGCAACGCTAGCGCTGGCGCTGGGTTGTTCACTTTCCGCTTTCGTTTTGGTTCTCGCTTTCGGAGCGTTGCAACGCCAGATCCGCGAAAGCCGCCGCCTCAGGTCCGCCAACCAGGAGATGATGGATCATTCGCTGGATGTGATCTGTACTATTGATGGCGATGGACGTTTCGTACGTGTGAGTCCCGCCTGTGAAAACGTATGGGGCTATACTCCAGCGGAGCTGGCCGGTCGCTCGTACATTGAGATGGTACTTCCCGCGGACCGCGAGAAAACGAACGCGGCCGGCGCGGCCATTATGGCTGGCCAGGCGGTCACGAATTTCCAAAATCGTTACATACGGAAAGACGGCCGGGTTGTGCCGATCCTCTGGTCGGCGGTTTGGTCGGAAGAATTGCAGATTATGTTCTGCGTGGCGCGTGATGTTTCCGAGCGCGAGCAGGCAGAGCAGGCCCTACGCGCTTCGGAGGAACGGTTCCGCTTTGTAGCAAACTCCCTCGGGGAAGCTGTTATTTCTGCTGACAGTCGCGGCGCGATTATTTTCTGGAACCGGGCAGCATCGGATGTGTTTGGTTATACCAGTGAGGCCGCGCTGGGGCAGGATTTGACGATGCTCATGCCGGAGCGTTACCGCGAGCAACACAGGCGAGGAATCGAGCGGCTGCAAACCACGGGTGAACGGCGCGTGATCGGCCGCACCATCGAGCTGGAAGGCTTGCACAAGGACGGGCACGAGTTTCCCATCGAGCTTTCCATTTCGACGTGGCACACGGCCGCTGGCGATTTCTTTACCGGAATTGTGCGCGACGTGAGCGCGCGCAGGAAGGCGGAGGCAGAGTTACTCGCGGCGAAGGAATCGGCCGAGCTGGCAAACAAAGCGAAGAGCGAGTTTCTCGCGAACATGAGCCACGAGATTCGCACACCGATGAACGGGATCATCGGGATGACTGAGCTGGCGCTCGAGACGGAGCTCAGCCCGACGCAGCGCGGCTATCTGGAGGCGGTGAAGTTTTCGGCTGACTCGCTGCTGGCGCTGATCAACCAGATTCTCGATTTTTCCAAGATCGAAGCGGGCAAGCTCGCGCTGGAGACGGTGACGTTCGACCTGCGGCATAAGCTCCGAAAAATGCTGCCGGCGCTGCGTTTGCGCGCACAACGGAAAGGCATCGCCCTGCTGGACGAAATTGATCCCGCCGTACCGAGCGCGCTCATCGGCGACCCGCTGCGCCTGAACCAGGTGGTGATCAATTTCATCGATAACGCGATCAAGTTTACTGAAAAAGGGCACGTCATTTTGAAGGTAAACTTGCAGGCGATGACCGAGACGCAGGTCCGGCTCGAATTCTGCATTGAAGATACCGGCATCGGCATTGCCAAAGAGAAGCAGCGAGTAATCTTCGAGGCGTTTGAACAGGCGGATGCCTCGACGACCCGCAGCTACGGCGGCACGGGACTAGGTCTCGCCATCGGCAGCGCGCTGATCAGGCAGATGGGAGGGGAAGTGAGCGTGGAGAGCGAGCCCGGCCACGGCAGCACATTCCGTTTCACCGCGAATTTCGGGCGCGGCCTGCCACAAACAGAGGCGACGAAGAAGGCGGGCGCCGTCGTGAGTACGGACCGGCGCCTGCGAATCCTGGTGGCGGAAGATAATGCGATCAACCAGGCGGTGGCGGCGGGCATTCTGCGCAAGCGGCAGCATCAGGTGGAGACAGCGAACAATGGGCGCGAAGCGATCGAGAAATTCGAACGGGAACAATTCGACCTCATTTTCATGGATGTGCAGATGCCGGAATGCGACGGCTTCGCTGCCACGGCGCGGATTCGCGCGCTGGAGAAGCCCACCGGCTGGCGAACGCCCATTGTGGCGATGACGGCGCATGCCATGACGGGTGATCGGGAGCGTTGTCTGACGGCGGGAATGGATGATTACGTGGCTAAGCCGATCAAAAGCGATGATCTGCTCGCGATAATTGACAAGGTCGCCGGGCCGGCCAAATCGCCGCATGAAGAAGCCGCGGAGGAACTGCTCGCGCGCTTCGATGGCGACGTGGAGTTATTGCAAAAACTTCGCCGTACTTTTGCCCGGCAAAGCACAGAGATGCTCGAGCGACTGCGGAAAGCCGTCGCCATGCAGGATGCAACGACGCTGGGCCAGACCGCGCACACATTGATCGGCTCACTCGGGATCTTCGGCGCGGATGACGCAGTGCGCTACGCGCGCGAGCTGGAGCAACTGGCGGAGCGCAACGCTTTCGATTCAAGTGAAGGTTTGGTGAAACAATTGCAGAATGAAGTGGATACCGTTCAATCCCGATTGGCAGCAGTTCGCTGAGCCCGCGCTTCCGTCGCCCAAAAGTACGCTGCGGGAGAAACAGCCGGATTCGCCAGAAAAGTGCAAAGTTGTCATTGCGGAAGATGACGCGGTTTCGCGCGAACTCGTTTCGTCCCTGCTGCGCAGCTGGAACTTCGACGTGCTCGTGACGCGCGACGGCAGCGAAGCGCTCGAAGCTCTGCGGGCGCAGCGAGCACCCACACTGGCCGTACTCGACTGGATGATGCCGGCACTCGATGGCCTCGAAGTTTGCCGCCGCGTCCGGGCGATGGACAAGCTGGTTTACATTCTTCTACTCACTGCGCGCACAGCGAAAGAGCAGCTCGTGGAAGGTTTGCAGGCCGGGGCGGATGATTACCTGACGAAGCCGTTCAACAAGGAAGAATTGCACGCGAGGTTAAAAGCCGGTTTGCGCGTACTAATGCTGCAAGCGGCGCTGGCAAAACGAGTGGAACAGTTGGAAGCGGCGCTCGAGGAAAACCGCTCGCTCAAGTTGCAGTTGCCGCTGTAACAAAAGGCGGCGAACGGCCGCATATGCCAGTACGCCGCTCGTTCTGTTTGAAGCAAATGCAAAACCGGTCACTGTATTTGCGTAGTGCTCGCTTTTTTTTATCGCTCATCCTCCGGCCGCAAAATGATCGTTGCCGTAACCGGCGTGATACTCGTACTTTTCGTGATCGGCCATCTACTTGGTAACCTGCAAATCTTCCTCGGGCCGGGCTGGATCAATGGTTACGCCCAACACCTGCGCGACCTCGGCCCGTTGCTTTGGCTGGTGCGCATTATCCTCATCATCTCCGTTCTGCTGCACATTTGTTTCACCATCCTGCTGGCGCTCGAAAACCGCCGCGCTCGCCCGCAGCCGTACGTGCAAAGGCATTACGCGAAGGCGAGCTACGCCTCACGGCACATGGTCGTAAGCGGCTTCGTCGTGCTCGCGTTCATCGTCTTTCACCTGCTGCATTTCACCGGGCACAGGTTTGACCCGCATTTTCCGCTGCTGAAAAACGATCCGCTGAATCACTACGATGTGTACTCAATGATGGTTTACGGTTTTCAGAACGTTTACGTCTCCGCGTTTTACATCATCGGCCTTTTTCTTCTTACGCTGCATCTCACTCACGGGACGGCGAGCTTCTTCCAGTCGCTCGGATTGAACGACAAAAACTTCACGCCTCGGCTCGCGTCGGGCGCGCGTGTTTTCGCCTGGCTAGTTTTTGCCGGCTACACATCGATTCCGGTCGCCGTGTTGCTCGGTCTGGTTAGACCGGCGCAGCAGTTATGAGCGGCGGCAAATTCGGTTGCGTCGAAAGGCGATTTTCGAAATCTCCCTCAGCAATATGATCGGGCAGCTCGACGCCAAAATTCCGCCCGGGCCGATCGATCGCAAGTGGGCCAATTACAAGAACAACTCGCGTCTCGTTAGCCCGAACAACCGGCGGAAATTCGAGATCATCGTTGTCGGCAGCGGCCTCGCCGGCGGATCGGCTGCGGCCACACTCGGCGAGCTCGGCTACAACGTGAAGTGTTTCTGTTACCAGGATTCGCCCCGGCGCGCGCACTCCATCGCCGCGCAAGGCGGCATCAACGCGGCGAAAAATTACCAGAACGACGGCGATAGCGTCTTCCGCTTATTCTACGACACGATCAAAGGCGGGGATTTCCGTTCGCGCGAGGCGAACGTTTACCGGCTCGCTGAAGAGAGCGTCAACATCATCGACCAGTGCGTGGCGCAAGGCGTCCCGTTCGCCCGTGAGTACAGCGGCTACCTCGCGAACCGGTCATTCGGCGGCGCGCAAGTTTCGCGCACGTTTTACGCGCGCGGACAAACCGGCCAGCAGCTCTTGCTCGGTGCTTACCAGGCGCTTTGCCGGCAAATCGCCGCCGGCAAAGTGGAGATGTTTCCGCAGACGGAAATGCTCGACGTCGTCCTGGTCGATGGTCATGCCAAGGGAATCATCACGCGCGATCTCAAGACAGGCGCGATCCGCGCGTACGCCGGCGACGCCGTTGTCCTTGCCACGGGCGGGTACGGCAACGTCTTTTTCCTCTCAACCAACGCGCGCGGCTGCAACGTCACCGCCTCGTATCGCGCCTATAAACGCGGGGCGCTTTTCGCCAATCCCTGCTTCACCCAGATTCATCCGACCTGCATTCCGGTGAGCGGCGAGCACCAGTCCAAGCTCACGCTCATGTCGGAGTCATTGCGCAATGACGGACGCGTGTGGGTGCCGAAACGTGCGGAAGATTGCGCAAAGCGGCCTAACGAGATCTCGCCACCCGAGCGCGATTATTATCTCGAGCGCAAGTACCCAAGCTTCGGGAATCTTTCACCCCGCGATATCGCATCGCGCGCGGCCAAGGAAGTGTGCGATGAAGGCCGCGGCGTTGGTCCCGGCGGCCGCGGTGTTTACCTCGATTTCGCGGACGCGATCTCACGGTTGGGCGAGCAGACGATCCGCGAGCGTTACGGGAATCTGTTCGACATCTACGAGAAGATCACAGCCGAAAACGCCTACAAAACGCCCATGCGTATTTACCCGGCGGTGCATTACACGATGGGCGGACTTTGGGTTGATTACGATCTCATGAGCAACGTGCCCGGGCTGCACGTAATCGGCGAGGCGAATTTCTCTGATCATGGCGCGAACCGGCTCGGCGCCAGCGCCCTCATGCAAGGCCTGGCCGATGGTTATTTCGTGCTGCCGTATACACTGCCGAATTATCTCGCGGGCCAGATCGGCAAACGGCCCTCCGTTGATCACCCGGAGTTTGCACGCATTGAAAGCGAAGTCCGCGCGCGCATTGAGCGCCTTCTGAGTACAAACGGCACCCGTACGATCACCTCATTTCACCGCGAGCTGGGCTTGCTGCTTTGGGACAAATGCGGCATGGCGCGCAATGCCGCCGGTTTGCGGGAAGCGATCGCGCGCATTCCGCAGATTCGCGAGGAATTCTGGCGCACCGTGCGCGTTCCAGGCGAAGACGGCAGCTACAACCAGTCGCTCGAGCGCGCCGGTCGCGTAGCTGATTTCCTCGAGTTCGCCGAGCTCATGTGTATCGACGCGCTCGAGCGCGACGAATCATGCGGGGCGCATTTTCGCGAGGAACATCAAACCGGTGAAGGCGAAGCGCAGCGCGATGATGAAAATTTCGCCTTCGTCTCCGCATGGGAATACCAGGGCAACGGGAAAATCGAGCGCCCGAAGCTGCACCGCGAGCCGCTGGAGTTCGAGGCGGTGCATCTAAGCCAGAGGAGCTACAAGTAGCCGTTAGTTGAGGGTTGATGGTTGATAGTTCACAAGTCGCGCATGTTTAACTTCGAAAAATTAGGTGTTTGGCAGAAGGCGATCGACTTCGCGGATCTTGTTTACAATCGCACGCGCAGCTTTCCGCCCGACGAGCGATTTGGGCTGACAAACCAGATGCGCCGAGCGGCCGTGTCGATTTCATCGAATGTTGCTGAAGGCTCGTCGCGAATGTCGCAAGCCGATTTCGCGCGGTTCATCGAGATCGCGACAGGGTCTGTGTTCGAAGTAGTGTCGCAATCATTCATCGCGCGACGTCAACACTTCTTAGACGAAGAGGGTTTCCGCGCTATTTACGTCGCGGCTGAGGAGATCGGACGGATGCTGAGCGGATTGCGTAAGTCGCTTTCGAGCCGTTAACGGCAATGCGCAGTTTCCGACTATCAACTATCAACTCTCAACTATGAACTTCCGCTTGCGCGTCTGGCGCCAGGAAAATCGCGAAACCGAAGGCAGGCTGGTTGAGTACGAGGCGCGCGATATCTCGCCCGATACATCGTTCCTCGAGATGCTCGATATTGTGAACGACGAGCTGACTGAGCGCGGTGAACTGCCGATCGCGTTTGACTCGGATTGCCGCGAAGGGATTTGCGGAACGTGTTCCCTCACGATTAACGGTGAGGCGCACGGCCCGCGGCATCCGGGAGCGGCCTGCCAGGTTTACATGCGCGATTTTCGTGATGGCGAGACGATCACGATCGAGCCTTTCCGCGTCGGGTCATTTCCGCTCGTACGCGATCTGGTGGTGGACCGCAGCGCGCTTGATCGCATCGTGCAGGCGGGCGGATTCATCTCCGCGCGTGCCGGCTCCGCGCCTGAAGCAAATTCGATTCTGGTGCCGAAACACAATGCCGATCGCGCCATGGAAGCGGCGGCATGCATCGGGTGCGGCGCGTGCGCAGCGGCTTGCCCGAATGCATCGGCGATGTTGTTCACTTCGGCCAAGATTTCGCACCTAGCGTTTCTGCCGCAGGGCGATCCGGAACGCACTACGCGTGTGCTGAGAATGGTGAGGCGGATGGACGCGGAAGGCTTCGGTAATTGCACCAACATCTACGAATGCGAAGCGGTTTGTCCGGCGGAAATCAGCGCGAGTTTAATCGCAAAACTCAACCGTGAGTACGCGCGTGCGAGCTGGCGCGAGCGATTTGGCGAGTAACGTCCAGCTCCTTGGGCAGCAGCCTGTCAGCGACCAGCGCGCACTTCCCGCGAATAGAAGCGAGAGAGCGGCTACATTGTCTCGCATGAGTGCGCCCACAGATTCGGGTCAAGCTCTGCTCGAGCGCGCCGAATCAACGCTTCACCTGAACCCACGTCGCGTAAAACGCCGAACACGGTCGAACCCGAGCCGGATAGAAGCGCACCTGCAACTTCGGCTTGCCTGAGCAACCAGTTTTTCATCTGCGCGAGAAAAACAAATTTCTCGAAAACGGGTCGCTCAAGATCATTGACCAGGTTTTGGCCGCCGAGTTGCTGCGCTTCATAACCGATCCCGTGCAGCGCACGCGCGTTACGCCAGCGCGAGTAGGCCCAGCTCGTCGCCACTCCGAATTCAGGTTTGAGCAAAAGCAGACGGAAACCGCTCGGTAAAGTCGCCGGCGTGACAATTTCGCCACGGCCGCGGCAGATCGCTGGTTTTTCATCGATGAAGAAAGGAACGTCGGAGCCGAGCTGCGCCGCGAGCTCGATGAGACGCGCACGCGCAAGCCCAGCGTCGAAAAACCGGTTGAGTACGCGCAATGTCGCTGCCGCGTCACTGCTGCCACCGCCCAGACCAGCTCCATGTGGAATCCGCTTGGACAGAACGATGCGCACCTCCGGCGAGCGATTTGTTTCCGCGAAAAATAACCGCGCGGCGCGAACCACGAGATTATCCCCGCCACTCGGCAACGCGCGTTCGCTGCACCGGAACTCGAATGCGCGCGCCGCGGTGATCTCAATCGAGTCACACAAAGTGATCGGCACCATGAGCGTGTCGATTTCGTGAAAGCCGTCGGGCCGCCGGCGTAGTACGCGCAGCGAAAAATTGACCTTCGCATGCGCCAGCTCCTCCATCGGCGGCGATTCTGCTGTGCCGCCGCGCGACAAGTCGAGGAATCTCCGATTGCGGGACACAACTCGCGAACGCAGCGGTCTGTCAGGATGCCGTACTAAGGCCAAAGGTCGGACGAAGTTTAGGTGTTTCCGAAGTTCGTACTCAGCAATTCCCTGGCAACACCGCAGCTTAACTCAGCTGATCACTTCGTGAATGGCGCGCACCTGTTTCGCCATTAAATCGAACTCTTCCAACGTCAGCGCCTGCGCTCCATCCGACAGCGCTTCCTGCGGCTTGCAATGTACTTCGATCATCAGCCCGTCCGCGCCCGCTGCCACACCGGCGCGCGCGAGCGGCGCGACCATATAATTGCGCCCGGTGCCGTGTGACGCGTCCACGATCACTGGAAGATGCGAGATTCGGCGGACGGCGGGGACTGCGGCCAGGTCTAGCGTGTTGCGTGAATGCTGCGCAAACGTGCGCACGCCGCGTTCGCAGAGAACCACGTTTGCGTTTCCTTCCGCCATCACGTACTCAGCCGCAAGCAGCCATTCCTCCAGCGTCGCGGCCATTCCACGTTTAAGCAGCACCGGCAGCCGCGACCGGCCGACGCGCCGCAACAAGGAAAAATTTTGCATGTTGCGCGAGCCGACCTGGATCATGTCGGCGTACTTTTCCACCAGCGCGACGCTCTCCTCATCGAGCGCTTCCGTGACAATGTTGAGCCCGAACCGTTCGCGTACTTCGGCTAGAATTTTGAGTCCTTCCTCGCCCAGCCCGCTGAACGAGTACGGTGAACTGCGCGGCTTGAACGCGCCGCCGCGGAAAAATTGCGCGCCGCTCTTCTTCACTGCTTCGGCCGTCGCGAACGCCTGTGCACGATTTTCGACCGAGCATGGACCGGCAATGAGGGCGAGCTGACCGCCGCCGATCTGCGCCCCATCCACCGAAACGACGGTGCGCTCCGGCCGGGAGTCGAGCGAAGTGAGCTTGTACGGTTTGCTCACCCGAATCGCTTCCGCCACTCCCGGCAAACTCTCGAAACGGTTGCGGTCAACGCCGCCGGTATCGCCGGTAATGGCGATCGCCGCGCGCGAATCACCGCGCATGACGTGCGCTTGCAGCCCGAGTGAGTCGATCATTCCGGTGACACCGGCGATCTGCGCATCGGTCGCGGCTGGATTCATCACGATAAGCATGATTGGCTAATTCTTGCTACGCCAAGGCCGCGCCCGCAAGCCAATCACGCCGGCCATTACGCTGACGGCCCGGAAAAATCGGGAGAGCGGCTCCCTTTGCCACGATGCTAGGTTCGCGCGCATGATGATGTGGCGGAGGCAGGCGACACCTGACTGGCTGGCCGGGAATGAAGAGCAACTACGCCATTGCGCCGGCACCCAGCTGGCCGTCATTCATCGCG
Source organism: Verrucomicrobiota bacterium (assembly GCA_019244415.1). GTDB lineage: Bacteria > Verrucomicrobiota > Verrucomicrobiia > Chthoniobacterales > UBA10450 > AV69. The sequence goes on from JAFASN010000061.1 coordinate 17,438, forward strand.
TAGGACGCAAACGGATTTTGCTCGAGATCGCCGGCACAAAGCGCAACCTGAAGGCAATCGAGGCGCGGTTCGGCGGCACGATTTCTTTTTTGCCGCGCAACACGTTCACCGCCTCGGGGCAGCGAAGGTCGATTCGCATCGGCAGGAGCTTGACGATCTTCAATGCGCGACCATCGCAATGCTCCCAGAAAACGCTCGTCATTCCTGCCGGTGCCGCGTTTGGCACGGGCGAACACGCCACGACGGCAATGTCATTGCGCCTGCTTGAGCAGCTCTCGAGGAAGCTCTCGCCCGGCTGGCGGCTTCTCGATCTTGGCACCGGCAGCGGCATTCTCGCACTCGCCGCGAGAAAGCTTGGCGCAACAAAAGTCATCGGCATCGATATTGATCCGCGAGCAATCGCGACGGCGAAAGCAAACGCGAAAGCGAATAAAATTACCGGCGCAGATTTTCGCGTCGCTGAGGTGCGCGATTGTTGTCAGCGAAAGAGATCGGACGTGGTGACGGCGAACCTGTTCAGCGCAGTACTGCTGGAGATTTTGCCTGAGCTGCACGAGGCGCGATGGCTGATTTGCTCCGGCGTGCTGCGCAGCCAGGAAGAAGAAGTCGTCCGGGCGGCGCTGCGAAGCGGTTTCGATATCGAGCGAATTCGCCGCCGGGGGAAATGGGTCGCGCTTTTATGCAATGGAAAGCAGTGACGAATGGCGAGTGGCTAGTGGCGAGTGAAAGGCGCGGCCGAGGTTGTACTCATCTTCAACATTCAGCATTCAGTGTTTAGCGTTCAGCGGTACAAGCCATCTGGTAAATAGTTCTGTCATTCTGAACCCGCCTGTAGGGCAACGATTCCTCGTTGCCGAACCCCTAACCGCTCGCCAACCAGGAATGGTTGGCCTACAGAAGAAGCGGAGAGAAGACATTCATCCCTCCAAACTGTTGTCTTGCATTTCTAGAACGTGCCCGGGCATACTGCCGCTGAATACAGTATGTTAATTATAAAATTAAAACGCGCCCGCCGCGTCCTCCTCCTCTCAGCCGTCACGATGTTCTTCGGCGCTCTGCGGCTCGCTTACGCCAACACCGCGACCTACACTTTCGAGCAGTTCAGCGACGGACAGAGCACGCCCTTCAGCAACGTGAGCCCCGATCACGGGCCGGCTTCATTCAAGGCCACGTTCACTTCGTCACCGCACTCGCAGGCATTCACCGTCGGTAATTTCGAGGCAAATCAATTGTTCTCGGGCAATTCGTTGTTCGAGGCCGCTGGGGTGACAGGCAATACTCTCACAGTCACCCTGAGTACAGCAGTTGACGAAGTCAGGCTCGATTTCGCGACCAACAGCTTCGATGGTTCGAATCTGTTATACCTGTTTTCGCCTTCGGGAAACACCAGCGCACGCAGTACAATGCAGGATGGCTTCGATGGCGGCGTACTCACTTTCACCGCGGCGACTCCGTTCTCGACCTTCAGCTTGAACGATGGGCCAAATGGGCCGGAGTTTGCCATTGATAATCTGAGCCTGCGAATTGCCGGTCACTCTGTGCCAGATGGCGGCGCGACTTTGACGCTGCTGAGCATCGCCACGGCTGCTCTCGCGGCTTACGGCCGATCGTCTCGGCTGCGCTTGCGAAACTGCGGCTCGGCGCGCTGAAAGAATTTGACGCGGCGGCGTCGCACAGCAATTTCAACGCACTCGGGCGACTGCGATTTCACCTGCGCAAGGCGGTTGATCAGGCCGCCGGAGCAGATTTATGCCCGACGAACTCTCCTACGCCATTGTCACGCCGTACTCGATGCGCAAGTCGCGCACGGGCGGCATCGTGGCGCGGCTGATCTCGCGCACCGGGCTGGATGTTGTCGCGGCGCGGATGTTCGCGCCCAGCGAGGAGCTGACGCGCCGCTACGCTGAGACGATCGTCACCGAAACGGAACCGCGGCATCGGCGTACTCAGGAATTACTGCGCGAGTACGTGCTGCGCAATTTTACCGGTGAAACCCATGGTCAGCGACCGCGGGTGATGTTTCTGGTGCTGCGCGGCGACCATGCCGTGGCGAGAACGCTGGACACGGCGGGGCACATCGTGAACGAGCGCACCAGCGGCGAGACCATTCGCGATACATTTGGCGATTACATCTCGGACGAGAATGGCGACGTGACCTACTTCGAGCCGGCTGTACTCACCGCGATCCGGCCCGAGCAAGCCGAGCGCGACCTGAAACTCTGGGCGGAATTTTCTGATCGCGACGGCGGAATTCTCGAGAACGTTATCCACTACCCAGCCGGCGCGAAGATCGAGAAAACGCTGGTACTTATCAAGCCGGACAATTTCAAATTTCCAAGCCGGCGCCCCGGCGGCGTGATCGATGTTTTTTCGCGCACCGGACTTTATATCATCGGGTTCAAAGTACACCGCATGAGCGTGGCACAGGCGGAGGAATTTTACGGGCCGGTGCTGCCGGTGCTGGAGGAAAAGCTTGGCGGCGAAAAAGGACGCGCGGCATGGGAAGACATCGTCGAGTTCATGTCTGGCGCGCGACCAAGCCGGACCGCCCCGCAAAAGAAGAGCGAGCCCGGCACGGAAAAATGCATTGCCATTGTCTACCAGGGCGAAGACGCGGTGCGGAAGATCCGCGAAGTACTCGGGCCGACTGATCCGAGCAAAGCGCCGCCGGGTTCAATCCGAAAAGAATTTGGCCAGTCGATCATGGTAAACGCGGCGCACGCCAGCGACTCGGCCGAGAACGCGCAGCGCGAGATGAAAATCGTGCGCGTGGAGGAAAACAATTTTAAGCCGCTCATTGAACGTTTCTACGCCAAGCAAAACCAACTATGACTACTACTGACATGGAAATCTCAGCCCGCGCTTCTCAAGTAACGCCATCACTTACTCTCAGCATTGACGCCAAGGCCAAAGCGATGAAGGCCGAAGGCATCGATGTGTGCGGATTCGGCGCCGGCGAGCCGGACTTCGATACGCCCGAGCACATCAAGCAGGCAGCGATCACCGCGCTGCAAAACGGGTTCACGAAGTATACGCCAAGCTCCGGCATTCCCGAGCTGCGCGCAGCCATCGCGGAGAAGCTCGCGAACGATAACGGCCTGAGCTACAAACCGACGCAAATCGTGGTCAGCAACGGCGCCAAGCACGCCTGCTACAACGCCATTCTCGCCACCTGCCAGCCCGGCGACGAAGTACTCATCCCAGCGCCGTACTGGGTGAGCTACCCAGACATGGTGAAGCTCGCCGGCGCCGAACCGGTGATCATCCCCACCAGCGAACGCAACGGCTGGAAAATGCGGGCGGAGGATTTCGAGAACGCCATGACTCCGCGCACCAAGATGCTGATCCTGAATTCCCCGAATAATCCGAGCGGCTCGGTTTACACACGCGACGAGTTGGAGGCGATCGTCGATATAGCGGCGGCGGAGGATATTTACATCCTCGCGGACGAGATTTACGAGAAGCTCGTTTACGATGATGCGAAGCACGTCAGCATCGCCTCGATCTCGAAAGACGGTTACAATCTCACCCTTACCGTCAACGGTTTCAGCAAATCCTACGCGATGACCGGGTGGCGCCTGGGTTATCTCGCCGCGCCGGAGGCGGTGGCAAAAGCGGTCGATTCGATCCAAAGCCACAGCACCGCGAACCCGTGTTCGTTCGCGCAACGCGGCGGGCTCGCTGCCCTCAAAGGCGACCAGCAACCGATCGCCGATATGCGCGAAGAATTCGACATGCGTCGCAACTACATGTTCGACCGCATTTCAAAGATTCCGAACATTACCGCGGTCAAACCACAAGGCGCGTTTTACGTCCTCGTGAACATCAGTCAGCTCGGGCTCACATCGCAAAACTTTGCCGATCGTTTGCTCAGCAAAGCCAATGTCGCAGTCGTGCCCGGCGCCGCTTTCGGCGATGACCGCACGGTGCGACTCAGCTATGCGACCAGCCTCGACATCATCAAAAAAGGGCTCGACCGCTTCCAGGATTTCTGCCGCACCTTGTAGCCGGCGAGTCCGACGAACACTGCTGCGCTTCGCGTGACACAGGACAGCTCCGCAGTCGTTGCACAAATCAGGCAGCTCCGTGCCGTGGCGATTCTTCGGACGAAAACGGCCGAGCAGGCGCTCGGTGCCGCGAGAGCGGTGATCACCGGCGGTTTCGGCATCGTCGAAGTCACGTTCGGTGTGCCGAACGCGGTGGATGTCATCGCGAAGATTGTCAGCGACAATCCGGGGCTGCTGGTCGGCGCAGGCACGGTACTCACGCGCGACCAGGCGAATGCTGCCGTCGATGTCGGCGCGCGGTTTCTTGTTAGTCCCTGCGTCAGCGCAGAGATGATGCAGGTTGGCCGCGACCGCGGAATCGCCACAATCCCCGGCGCATTCACGCCGACGGAGATTTACAACGCCTGGTCGGCCGGCGCCGACATTATCAAACTTTTCCCAGCCGTGGCGAACGGGCCGGAGTACTTGCGCGCGATTCGCGGTCCCCTGCCGCAGATCCCTATTATGCCGACATCCGGCGTGAGTACCGCGAATGTCGCCGATTGGTTTGGCGCCGGCGCGGTCGGAAGCGTTCTCGACCCAGCGCTGATCCACAGTGGCGCTTGGGAAACGCTGACCGCCCGCGCGCGCGACTTTGTCGAAGCAGTTGCAAACGCGCGCTGACACGTTTGCGAGCAGCGCGAAATCTCTCAATCCGATCACACGTAACGCAAAGCTACCGCGACGTGACATCGTGTGACACGTTGCCACTTCGTCAATGACAGCACGCGGAAGTCTCGCCCTCGTTTTGCACGCGCATCTGCCTTTCGTGCGGCATACGGAGCAGGAACATTGCGCTGAAGAACGCTGGCTCTTCGAGGCGATCACCGAAAGCTACGTACCGCTTTTGCAAATGCTGCGCCGGCTGCGCGACGAACAGCTGCCGTTCAAAATCACGCTTTCCATCTCGCCCACACTGGCCGCGATGTTACACGACGACCTACTGCGCGAACGTTACCGCGGTCATCTCGAATCGCTCATCGCGCTTGCCCACCGCGAATGTGAACGCAATCGGAATAGCTCAGATCTGCTCTCGCTTTCGACGTGGTACGCACAACTTTTCACCGAAACTTACCGGCTGTTTTTTGACGAATGGCACTCCGAATTGCTTTCCGTCGTTCGCCGACTCCGTGACGACGGCGCGCTCGAGCTGGTCGCGACAGCGGCGACACACGCCATCCTGCCGATCCTGCAACAAACGCCAGCAGCGGCGCGCGCGCAGATTGCAATCGGTTGCGACGTTTTTCGCGAGCTGTTTGCTGCCGAACCGGCCGGTTTTTGGCTACCCGAATGCGCCTACGCTCCGGAGATCGATGCTCTTCTCGCGAGGCAAAACATTAGATGGTTCGTGGTCGACTCCCACGCCCTGGCACTTGCGCAACCTCCTGCCCGCGGCACAACTCTCTCACCCTGCTTCACCCCCGCAGGCCCAGCGGCGTTTGCGCGTGATGCACAGGCAAGCCGCCACATTTGGGACGCGCACTCCGGTTATCCTGGTGACAGATCGTATCGCGATTTTTACCGCGACATCGGGTTCGATTTGCCCGCCCCCCAACTCGCGCCGCTGGATCACGCGCAAGGACAATTCACCGGAATTAAGTACCACCGCGTGACCGGCGTGAATGGCGCAAAAGAAGTTTACAATCGCGGCGAAGCTGTTAATGCCGCGCGCCGGCACGCGCAACATTTCGTCGAACAATGCGCGGCAACGTTGCATAACAGTGACGGTGACAGCGACGAACCGATTCTCGTGGCACCATTCGATGCAGAACTTTTCGGGCATTGGTGGTTCGAAGGCCCGGTTTTCCTTGAGTACGTCATTCGTATCGCGGCAGAGATGGATTTACGCCTGAGTACGCCGACCGATTGCTTGCGGAATAATCCGCCGCTTCAGGTCGTTCAGCCGGCGGCGTCGAGCTGGGGCGAGCGCGGCTACTTCGACGTGTGGCTGGATGAAAAATGCGCGTGGATTTACCCGGAGCTTTTTGCCGCAGCCCAGAAAATGATCGAGCTGGCGAATCGACACGTGCAGGGCAAAACGCACCGCGCAGATGAGCCGCTGCGCCAGCTCGCCCGCGAGCTCCTGCTGGCGCAGGCAAGCGACTGGCCGTTTCACATTCGCAACGGCACCGCATCGGAGTACGCGGCCAGACGAGTTCGCGATCACCTCGCCAGGTTCCACCGACTCGCCGCTGCAATCGACAGCGGCAAATCCGAGGCCGGGCTTCCTCTCGGCGACTCCGATGCTGCTTTTCCGCGACTGGACTGGCGGTATTTCGCCGATTGTCATCCGGAGCGAACACGAGGAAGCTGCTTCGCTGCGTAACCGAGATGTCTCTACTGCCGTCGCCCAGGATTATCGGCCTTGTGCTCGCTTTTGTTCCAATGGCTGTACTCGCGCAGGAGTCGACGATTGCCCCCTCGCCCACGCCGGCAAGATCGGTGCGGATCAGCTTCGTCCCGCCGCCGCTAGAAGGCACAATTAGCCTGGGCATTTACGATGAAAACGATCAGCTCGTGCGCGTGTTGCAGCAGGAAGCTTCACTGGATCAATTCACCACCGGCGCCGATGCGCTGGTGACGAAGTGGGACGGCAAAGATGATTTCGGTAACGATCTCTGGCCCGGCACTTATCACGCGCGGGGCTTTCTGGTCGCGCCGATGAAAATCATTGCTTCCGCGGTAACTGGCTTTCCGACCGAAATGTCGCCCGTGAGGATTAAGTTAATGCCCAACCCGCTTGCCAAGAACGGCCGTCCCACAGTTCAGCTAATCGCCGCGCTGGATGACGGTGAAGTGCTGCTGAAAACGATCGACGGTCTGCCACTTCTGA
>JAFASN010000039.1 GCA_019244415.1 Verrucomicrobiota bacterium
TGCGATCTTGTTATTGGTAATTGTCTGGATGATTTCGTTCAGCTGCTGCGGAGTCAGGTTTTTAGCGCGCAAGTTAGGGTCAATGTTCGCCTGCTCCAGAACGCGTCTCGCCGTCGTCAATCCAATCCCGTAGATATAAGTGAGCGACGCCTCGATGCGTTTCTCGGCCGGAATTTCAACTCCAAGTAGTCGTGGCATGTTCTTTCAGCGTTTCAGAATTTCAGCTTTTCTCCTACCCTTGCCGCTGTTTGTGCCGCGGATTCTTGCAAACGACACGCACCACATTCTTGCGCTTCACAATTTTGCAAGCCTCACAAAGTCTTTTTACTGATGGTCGCACTTTCATGTTTCCGAGCCGAACGAACGCGAGCGCCAACCCGCGTCACTTCAGGCGGTAAGTGATCCGCCCCTTCGACAAATCGTAGGGCGAAATCTCTAGCATAACTTTGTCTCCTGGCAAGATGCGAATGAAGTGCAGCCGCATCTTCCCGGAAATATGCGCCAGCACGCGATGCCCACTGGGCAGCTCCACCCGGAACATCGTATTCGGCAGCAGCTCGATGACTTTGCCCTCTACTTCAATTGCGTCTTTCCGCGCCACGTCAAAATCTCCGGTTCCGCGTTGGTGATGAGTACCGTGTGTTCGAAGTGCGCGGAAGGCAGCCCATCCGCCGTGCACGCCGTCCAGCCGTCATCGAGTAGTCTGACGTTGGCGGCGCCCATGTTAATCATCGGCTCGATGGCCAGCGTCATCCCTGCCCGGAGCCGCACACCGCTGCCCCGTTTGCCATAATTCGGCACCTGCGGTTCCTCATGCATTTTTCGCCCGACGCCGTGCCCGACAAATTCTCTCACCACATTGAATCCATTGCGCCGCGCTTCGTCTTCAATTTCCGCGCCGATATCTCCCAGCCGCCTCCCTTCTCGCGCCACGCCAATGCCGCGCTCGAGCGCTTTCTGTGTCACGCGTAAGAGCCGGTCAGCACGGTCATCCACGAGTCCGACCGGAATGGTCGCAGCCGTGTCTCCAAACCATCCATCGCGGATGATTGTGATGTCTAACTTCACCAGGTCGCCATATTGAATAATGCGCTGACCGGCGATGCCATGGATCACTTCGTCATTCAGCGAAATACAGATGTTCCCCGGATAAACGCGGTGCCCCATGCGATAGCCGAACACCGCGCTTTTTACTCCGGCTTGCGCCATCATTTCCGCTGCGGCGGTATCGACATCCTTCGTACTCATACCCGGCCGGATCATGTTGCTGAGCTGCTCGAGAATGTCGCTCGCGCTCCGGCACGCCTGCCGCATTTTCTCGATCTCGCGGGCGTTTTTGATCGGGATCATGCCGCGCCGAGCAACCGCGAAATGTCGCCGAAAACAGCTTCCCGGTCGCGATTGCCATCGATGCGATGCAACAGGCCGCCTTCCTCGTAGAATCTGGCCAGCGGCTCAGTCTTGGCGTGGTACTCGTTCAGTCGATTCTGCAACACGGTGCTGTCATCATCGTTGCGGCGCACGAGCGGACCTTCGCAATACGGGCAGATCGAGCGCTCCGCGAAATTCCCGGCGCTCACGCTAGTGACAAAACCGCAGCTGCGACATTGCAGCCTTCCTGAAATCCGGTCGCGCACTGTTTCTTCGGACACTTCCAGCCAGATGGCCAGCTCGAGCGGGGTGCGGTGCCGTACCAGGATGGCGCGGAGGCTTTCCGCCTGCCGAAGCGTACGCGGGAAGCCATCGAAGACGAAACCATGTGCGCCATGCAAGCGCAGCCAATCCTCAATCAGCTTGACGATTGTGTCATCCGGCACCAACCCGCCGTGCTGAATGATCTCTGCCGTCTCGATACCGAGCGAAGTACCGAGGTCTTTTTCGCGACGCAAAATCGCGCCCGGCGAAGTGACCGGGATGCCAAATTGACGCGTGATCATCTCCGCCTGCGTGCCCTTGCCGGAACCCGGTGCGCCGAGCAAAACGAGTCGCTTTTTCATCTGGAGAAAGTTCGAAACGCTAGCTCGCGCTCAAGGCAAGCCGGACACGTAAGCCACCGTCATTGCCGGCCATAAAGAAAGATGGCTACGCCGCCGATGACGAGTACTGCGATGGCGACGTAAAGCCATACCAGCGTCCCTTGCGCGGCAGTATCGCCGCGGTTGTATGCGCCGGCGCGCGAATCAAACGCACGTCCACGAATCCGGCCTTTCCGCAGGAATCCATCGTAATGCCGCTGGATCAGATGCGTCTCCACCTGCCGCATGGTGTCGAGCATTACGCCGACAATAATGAGCAAACTTGTGCCGCCGAAAAACTGCGCCGTGATCTGCGGCACGTGCATCGATTGACTGAGCAGACTCGGCAGCACCGCGATGACAGTGAGGAATACCGCACCGGCAAACGTGAGCCGTGTCATCGTGAAATCGAGAAAATCCGAAGTCGGTTTACCCGGCCGCACACCGGGGATGTAGCCGCCGTGCTTCTTCAGATCGTCCGCGATCTGCGATGGCTGAAATTGCGTTGCTACCCAAAAGTACGAGAAGAAGAAAATCATGGCCGCGAGCAACACGTAATGCATCCAGCCGGTGGAGATGAGATCCAGGATCTGCTTGGCCGTGCGGCTATTTTGAAAAGCGAAGCCGACGATTGTGGTGGGAAACAGCAGAAGCGCCCAGGCGAAAATGATCGGCATCACGCCCGCGTAATTCACCTTCAACGGCATGAACGTTGATTGACCGCCGTACATTTTCCGCCCGACGACGCGCTTGGCGTATTGCACCGGTACTTTGCGCACACCTTGCGTGATGGCGATGACTGCGGCGATCACGATGATCAAAAATGCCACCATGAGTACGAGAATCGCCGGATTCATCTGGTTGGCGGCGCCTTCACCTGTGGGCACGAACGTTTTCCACGCCTGCGCCAGCGCGGCCGGCAGACGCGCCACGATGCCGATGGTGATGATCAGCGAAATGCCGTTCCCCACCCCGCAGTCGGTAATCTGGTCGCCCAGCCACATCAGCAGCAATGTGCCGGCCGTAAGCGAGATCACCGTCACGATGCGAAATGTCCAGCCCTGGTCATCGACGAGCGGAATTCCCAATCTGCTGATCGTCTCCGGAATTCCGCCAAGTACCGAATGGTACGACTCCGGGTGCTGAAAGGAAATTGCCAGCAGGTAACCCTGGAAGATACAAAGCGCGACGGTGGCGTAGCGCGTGTACTGCATGATTTTTTGCCGCCCGGAGTCGTCGCGCGCCATGCGTCCAAGCTGTGGTATGACGGCCGTTAGCAATTGCATCATGATCTGCGCGCTGATGTACGGCATGATGCCGAGCGAGAAGACCGCGCAATTTTCCAAGGCGCCACCGCTGAAAAGATTAAAGAGCGCGGCCACGCCGCCGGTGCGGTCGGCAGTGCTGCGGAACCATTCCTGAAGCACGACCTGGTTTACCCCCGGCGTGGTGATCGCCGCACCGAGACGGACAATGACGATGACTGCGAGAGTAAACAATATCCGCCGCCGCAGCTCCGGAATCTTTACTGAATTGAGGAAGGCCGCGATCATTTCCTAGCTGCTGTCATTGTCACCGGCGCTACGCCTTTCAGGAATTCCGTCGCGCTGCGGTAGAATAGCTTCACGGGATCCCTCGACTGCGCTCGGGATAACGGCGGCGACATACCACTAATCGCGCGCTTTCGTTTTCCGAGGTTTCGCCGTTGTTGCAGCGGCTGGAGCCGCTCCCGCTTTACGCTGCGGTTGCGAAATGGTCCCACCCGCTGCTTCGATCTTTCGCCGCGCCGACGCGCTAACCTTGTCGGCCTCGAACGTGAGCCCATGCTTCACCTCACCGTCACCGAGTATTTTGACACCGTGAAAATTCCCGCGAATCAGCTTCGCCTCACGCAACGCCTGCTCATTGACGACGGCGCCACTTTCGAAACGCTCCATGTCCGACAGGTTCACCACGGCGTACTGTTTGTGGAACGCCGCGTTATTGAACCCGCGTTTCGGGAGCCGTCGAATCAGCGGCATCTGGCCGCCTTCAAACCCGAGCCGAATGCTTCCGCCGGAGCGCGCCTTCTGGCCTTTGTGCCCTTTGCCGCTTGTCTTGCCGTGGCCGGAGCTCTCACCGCAGCCAAGTCGTTTGACACGATGCGTGGCGCCAGGACGCGGCCGCAAGTTATGGAGCCGCAACACTGTTTTCCTTTCCATCGGCGTGCACGCCCGGGCGAATGCCTCGTACTTTGAGAATCTCATCGCGCCGGCGGAGATGCCGCAGTGCTTCGATCGTCGCTTTTACAACGTTGGCATGATTGCTTGACCCGAGCGATTTCGCCAGCACATCACGAATGCCCGCCGCTTCGGCCACCGCCCGCACACCGCCGCCGGCAATTACTCCGGTTCCAGGCGACGCCGGCCGCAGCAGCACGCGCGCGCCATCAAATTCACCCACCACTTCGTGCGGAATTGTGTTCTGGTGCAGCGAAACTTTCCGCATTCCCTTACGGGCGGACTCTGAAGCTTTACGAATCGCTTCCGCTACCTCATTGGCTTTTCCGAAACCGACACCCACGCTTCCGTCGTGGTCGCCCGCGACAATGAGCGCGCTGAAACTGAAGCGGCGCCCGCCCTTCACCACTTTGGCGCAGCGATTG
>JAFASN010000101.1 GCA_019244415.1 Verrucomicrobiota bacterium
TTGAAGGAACGCCGAACTCGAACCTGATCATCGCGGTGCCGCGGGCGAGTTTCTTCCGCAGTGTGAAGTACGCCGGGAACGAGGTGGACAATATTTTCGTGATGGGGACGACGTCAGATTACGTGCTGACTTCGACCGTCGATTGCAAGGAAGGCCGGTTCTTTAACGAAATCGAGTCGCGCGATGGAGCAAATGTATGCGTAATCGGCTACGACGTAGCAGATGCGCTATTCCCGAATACGAGCGCGATAGGCAAGTCCGTTTTGATTAACGGGCAGCAGTTTAAAGTCATCGGGGTGAATTCCAAACAGGGAACCTTTCTTGGTATCTTCAGCTGGGACTCGATGGTGGTGATGCCGCTGCCGGCGTTCAGCAAGTACTTCAGCGCGAAAAGCGAGGCCGACATCCTGGTAAAAGTGAAAGACAAGAACAGGCTGGCCGACGCAAAGGATGAGCTAAGAGGATTAATGCGGCGAGTGCGCGGTTTGCCTCCGGTAAAAGATGACGACTTCTCTATCAACGAGCAGCAGGCGTTTAAAAGTACGCTCGATCCAGTGAAGAACTCGATTGCCGTAGCCGGGCTGTTTATCACCGGGTTGTCACTATTTGTCGGCGCGATCGGCATCATGAACATCACGTTCGTCAGCGTAAAAGAACGAACGAAAGAGATCGGCACGCGCAAGGCGTTGGGCGCGCGCCGGCGCACGATTCTCCTTCAGTTTCTTATTGAATCCACATCGCTGTGTCTTCTCGGCGGATTTATCGGACTCGTCATCGCGTATGGGATTTGCGCAGCAATGGCCGCTGCGTTGCCATCTTTCCCGATTCACTTTTCGCCCTCGCTCGTACTGATGAGCATGATGGTCTCGGTACTCACCGGGCTAGTCTCCGGCTTTGCACCAGCCTGGACAGCATCGCGGCTCGATCCGGTTACGGCGCTCAGGTATGAGTAGAAACTCGAAACTCGAATTTCAGATTTCGATTGCTCAATGAAGCCGAGCCGCTCGCGTATGATGTTCGGCGAGATCCTGCGCATGGCGCTCTCTTCGGTGGGCGCCAACAAGCTGCGCAGTGGTTTGACGATGATGGGAATTACAATCGGTGTTTTCTCCGTCATCTCGGTGATGACGGCTGTCGGCGCGCTCCAGAATTCAATTGAGACAGGACTGACATTATTCGGCTCGAACATTTTCCAATTCGCCAAGTTCCCGCCGAATATGAACGCCGCGGGTGACACGCGAAAAAAGTACCAGGACCGGCGCAACATCACTTACAAGCAGGCGCTGCGGTACGTGGAGTTAATGGATGGATATGCGCGCGAGATTTGCCTCAAGAGTTTCGATTTCAACGGCCAGGCGGTCTATAACGGCCTGAAGACAACGCCGAGCCTGACCGTCGTGGGCACCAACAAAAGTTTCCTTACCGCGAACGCCTATACTCTGGAGTACGGGCGCAATATCAGCGATGAAGACGTGGAGTTTTCCCGCACCGTGCTCGTCGTCGGCAAGCAGATCGAGAAAACGCTTTTCCCGCATGAATCGCCACTCGGAAAACAGATTCGGCTGAACGGCCACATGCTCACGATCATCGGCGTAATGGAGGAAAAAGGAACGTCATTCGGCCAAAGCCAGGACGACATTTGTCTCATGCCGATCACGCGGTTTTTCGAAAATTTCGGCGAAGCAAAGCGCACGATCAATATCGCTACGCAATCGTTCACACAACAAAACTACGAGGCGACTCTGGACCGCGGCATCGGCGCGATGAGGACGGCGCGCGGTTTAAAGGCAAACCAGGAGAACGACTTCGAGCTGTACAGTAATGACTCGCTCAAGAGCGCGTTCATCTCTGTGGCCGGCGTGGTGAGAATTGGCGCGTTCGTCATTAGCCTGATTGCGCTGGTCGCCGCGGGAATCGGCATCATGAACATCATGCTGGTGAGTGTGACGGAACGCACGAAAGAGATCGGCGTGCGCAAGTCGATCGGTGCGCGCAGCCGCGATATCCTGCAACAATTTCTCACTGAAGCGGTGTTCATTTCGGAGGCGGGCGGGATCCTGGGAATTGTACTCGGCGTGATCGGCGGAGATTTGCTGGCTTACTGGCTCAAAGTTGATCTCATCTTCCCTTATGGATGGGCCATCGTCGGCCTGGTGGTTTGCTCGGCCATCGGGATCGGCTTCGGGTTTTATCCCGCCTATCGCGCGGCGGCGCTCGACCCGATAGATGCGCTCCGGTACGAGTGACGCTTTCCTGGCCTGACGCCTCGGAATCGGGTCTAAAGGCGCCAGGTCAATCGTCGGCCAAGGTCACGCCCGCCCGGCAATTCCGGGCACGCAACTTGCGCCGCTTGCTTCCTGATGCGCTCTGTTCTCTTTGTCTCAAGTTGCTGTGCCTGCCTCTGCTTCGCCTACCGAACATAGCGTTCTTCTCATCGAAGAATACGACGCGCTGGCGGTCGCGATCGAGTCGGCGCTGAAGAAGTTTGCGCCGCAGCATCGCGTACTCATCGCCCGCACTCTGCCCGAAGCGCGCAATCTCGCGCTCGCGCACGGCCCCGGGCTCATCATCCTCGACTTTGATCCGCCGCATCCGAACGCTCTCGCCTTCTTCGATCAACTCCGCACCGCCTTGCCCGATACTCGCGTGCTCGTGATTGCGGCAGGCACACCGCACGATTTGCCAGCAGAGCGCGCGGACCGCGGCATGCTCCAGTTTTTGGAAAAGCCTTTCGAGCTGGTTGATTTCGGCGCCGCCGTGCAGGCGCTGCTCGGTCCGTGGCGCGAGACCGGCGCCTCACGCGGTACTTTGCGGGATTTCGCACTTATTGACGCAGTCGCGCTCGGGTGTCTCGCCGGCGGCGATTCCGTCATCCAACTGCAAGCGGGCGAGAAACGGAGCGGGCAAATTCATTTTCATAATGGCCATGTCGTGCATGCGACAACTTCCGACAAGGAAGGCGAAGACGCGCTGGTCGAGATGCTTTGCTGGGAAGAGGTCAGCTTTATCGAGATGCCGCGCATCAGCATCCCGCGACACTCGATTCATAAGCCGTGGATTCCCGCACTGGCCGATGTATTGCGCGCGGTGAAGCACCGCCGCCCGGCTCCATCGCGTCCCCACGCAGCAGCTCCGGAGGAAAAACAGACGCCCGCGAAAACCGGACCGAAGATCCTCATCATCGATGACACGGAAATGCTGCTCATTTTCGTGGAGGATTCTCTCACGATGGCGCAGCCGGATTTGCAGATCATCACTGCCGCTACCGGGCTGCTTGGTGCGAAGGAAGCGGAGCGCGTCGTGCCCGATTTGATTCTGTGTGATTACAGTTTGCCCGACATCAAAGGCGATGAAGTCTGCCGCCGAATCGCGGCGAGTACAGCTACCGCGCATGTGCCGATCATCATGATGTCCGGCCACGTACACGAAATGACCGCGGTTGCAGTGAAGTTGCCCAATGTGGTTGCGACAATCGCGAAGCCGTTTCGTTCTGAAACGCTCGTGGCGCTTGTGCAGAAAACGTTAAGGGAAGGTGGCCTGCGGGAAAAACGCCCCGGGCCTTTGATTGATAAACCGGATTCGTCGCCTCTGCCGGCTGCGAAAAGTACCGCGACTACTGCGCCACCGGAAGAGCCGCCGCTCGTCTCCGAGTTTCTCCAGCCGCAAATTGCGTCGCCGATCTCGCGCGCGGCACTCACGCGAGCTGTCGCCGCGCAGGGAGGTTCGCCGCAGCGAACGAATCTTCCCCGCGACGACGTACTCAAGGCGGCTCCCGAGTTGCAAACTAACGAGATTCTGCTGGATCTGCCACTCGATGTGGTCGCGATGCAGGTCGATTCATCATTCCAAATCGGCTCGATTCGCGCCCGTCCCGCATCCCCCACCGTCGCCATACAGATCCCGGCACTCGCTGCACGCGCTGCGCTGCCGCTCGAAACTGGTTTTCTCCTCGGACCGGTCGATGTTGACGCCGCTGGGCAAATCGTCGCGGTGCGTCTTTTGCCTACACTCCAGCCTTTCCGGCAGGTCGAATCGCGCACGGCTTTCGCTATCGGCGGGCTGACGGTGCTGCCG
>JAFASN010000117.1 GCA_019244415.1 Verrucomicrobiota bacterium
CTCGGGCGCTGTTTCGATGATTTGCGCGCCTGCCTGGACGTACTGTTCATCGGGGTACCCGGAGCCTACTCCGGCATTTTTCTGCACCAGCACAGTGTGACCGCGCTTCGTTAGCGACTGCGCTGTCGCCGGTAAAAGCCCGACGCGGTTTTCCTGTTCTTTAATTTCCCTGGGAACGCCGATAGTCATGAGAAGAGGTGAATGGTGATCAGTGATAAGTGATTAGTCTGGCAGCGGCAACGCCATTCACGATTCACCAGGCACTATTCACTAATTCAACGACGGATCATCCGGCGCCGCTGCCAGCATCTTAAACCATGGGCCGAGGCTGCGCATAATGTCGAACCAGAGTTTCGGCAGTTGATCGATTTTCATGGCTGAGCGCGTCGCCTTTTGCACCACCCACGAATTACCTTTCATCTCGGCTTCGAGCTGGCCGGCCGTCCACCCCGCATAACCGACAAACGCGCGAATCGAGCCAGGATTTTTCTCCAGCCGTTCGTTAGCTTCTTCAATAGCGACGCTGTGGTTCAATTTTAATCCATTTTCCCAGTCCAGCGCGGCAAACATCAGCCGATCGCGCTGCACCGGGCCGCCGAAAAATACCGGTACTTTTTCCAGGCCGGCCGCCGGCGCTTGCTCGACCAGCTCGCTCAGCTGTTTTCCGAGCGGGCGATTCAGGATCACGCCGAGCGCACCATCAGCCGCTGAATGCGCCGAGAGAAAGAGCACTGTCCGCCGGAAATTCGGATCGAGCATGCCCGGGTGCGCGACCAGAAGTGAGCCAGCCAGACTTTCCGGCTGTTGCCCTGGTACGTCGCGCATCAATCAACTAAGAGCAGCGGAAGAAACGCGCAAGTTATGCCGCGTCTCGTGTCTACTCTGCGCGCAGCAAGCACCGGTCGCGCAACTGGTAAACGGAATCGGCCGTTAATTGCCCGCGCCACGCCAGCGCCGTGGCGGTGACGAGCTTTTGCGATTGCGTCGGCAAATGATCCAGCAGGGCATTTCGCCGGTACTCATCGAGCTCGCCGAAGATGTCGTCGATCAGGAGCAACGGCGCGGATTGTTGCGCGGCAGCGAACGCCTCTGCTTGCGCGATTTTCAGTGCGAGAGCGATGCTGCGCTGCTGGCCTTCGGACGCGAATTGCGCCGCCGGCATTCCGTCGATAGTCAGAGCAAGATCATCGCGATGCGGTCCCACGATGGTCTGGCGCAGACGTATTTCGTCGGCGCGCGTTTGCTCCAGCTCTTGCGCGAAATCGTTCCCGCTCACGCCAGCGGCAAATCGCACGCGGAGTTGTTCGCGCCCGGCGCTGATTCGCTCATACGCCGCAGCGGCGCGTTCGCTGATCAGCTCCGCCACATTGCTGCGCAGTCGCTCCAGCATTTGACCGTGCATGATGAGCTGGTGATCGAATGCGGCCAGCTCACGCGGCCGCGCCACTCCGCTCTTGAGCAAAGCATTACGGCCCCGCAGAGCTCGCTCGTAAGTACGCAACGCCGGGCGGTAAGACGGCTCGATCTGCGTGCCGAGGAAATCGAGGAAACGCCGTCGCGGTTCTGAAGTACCGCGGGCAAGCTCAAGATCGCTGTTCGCAAACGAAACCACCCGCGCACTGCGCAGGTACTCGCCCGCTGTGCGCTGCTCGACTTCATCAAACCTGATGCTGCGGCGTAAGCCGCCGTAGCGAAATTCAAGCTGATGACCATCAACATCGCCACGGACCGCGAACGCCTTTTTGCCGAGTTGAATGACTGGTGCCAGCGACGTGGAGCGCTGCGATTGCAAACGGAGCAGCACGCAGGCCGCTTCCAGCAGCGTCGTCTTACCCTCTCCGTTCGCCCCGAGAAAAAAGTTAAAGCCGGGGCCAAGCTCCACCGTCATCGCCTCGAAGCAACGGAAATCGCGCAGGCGCAATTCGTTCAACATCGGGGGAGGAGCAGGCCGTTTCTTGGCGCGCGCAAACGGAGCATCGCGGAGAATGTCACGCGCAAGTATCGCATTGTGAGGCATTGTGCGCGCCGGTGCAGCGAGAAAAATGTTGCGCGGGGGCACGACCTCAGCTACACAATCCACAGATTTGCAGATTGTTCTGGGGGGAACAGCCGCCCTTCGCGTTCATTCGGGCGCGGAGGGCGGTACTTTTTTGCCATGATCGAACGCCCGATTCCGCGCCGGCATTTCTCATGGTCCCTGGCCTTCACCGTCCTTGGTCTGGCGTTGATCGCCGCCGGGCTTTTTGTCTTTGAGCGTTGCACTTCACTGCCCGGCCGGGCAGCGCGCACCACAGCCGAGCAGATGGAGCGCGTCGGCCGCGATGTACGCGACGCAGTCGTGGATATCGCGCGATTGCAGCCGCGCGTCACCATTAACAACCGCGTCTACTTCGAGCAAACGTCGCCCATCGCCGAGCTTGCGCTCGTTTCGCAGCGGCTCGAAGTGGAGCATGAATTTTCGCACACATGGGCCGGCAGCACGAAGCGCCTGAAGCTGCACGGCACGTTCACCGCGCGGGCGGGGTTCGATTTGCGCCAGGAGTTCAGTGTGAATGTCCAGCCGCAGAAAACAATCGTACGGCTTCCTCACGCACAGATTCTCGGCGTGCAACAGGAGATGATCGATGTACTCGTCTTCGAAAACGGCTACTGGAATCCGATTTCGGGCGCCGATGTTCAGGCCGAGCTGGCTGCGCTCAACCGGCTTGCAAATGAGCAGGCGCGCGCCACGAGTCTGCCAGCGCAAGCCGAGCAGATGTTCCAGGCCGAGCTCATGACGCGGCTTCCGAGCAGAGAAAAAGTACACGTCGTTTTCTACGATGTGAAACCGCACACGTGATCACGCCGTCCCGAGGAGAGTAGAAGTGACAGCGAAAAACAAACTGCTGCTCGTACTTTCATTCCTTCTTCTCGCGCTCGCCCTCGGCAGTCTGCTCTCACCGTTCATCGTCGCGCACGCTGTCGCCCTCTGGCTGCGCTACGAAGCGCGCCGATCCGGCCTCGCCATTACCACTGAGCAAATCCGCGCGCCTTTTGGGCGTCCGGTAGAGATTCGCGGATTGCGTGTTGCACGCGCTGGACTCAATGGCGCGGATTTTGAGATGACCGCGCCACGTGTCGAGGCCGCGTTTCACCTAGCGGCACTGCTCAGCCGGTCAGGTCGTACACGGCCGGTCCAATCGCTCCGGATCGAGCACGGCCTCATCGCTCTCCGCGGGCGCGCTCTCCCCAGCGCGGCGGAAATCGACTGGCAAACCCTTGGCGCGCTTCTCCCGGAGCAATTCGATTTTTCTGCTGACCGCTTCCTGCTCGAGCAATCGCTCGCTCGCGCGGAAATGTACGACGCTCACATCACCGGTGCCGCAGGCAAAAGTGGCGTGCTCGCAGTCGCTTCGGTGCAACTGCACGGCCCATTGTTGCAAAGAAACTTCGCCGATCTGCACGGCGTCACTCGCTGGCAGGATTCACGTCTCACCGTCGGTGCAGTACGCTTGCTGGATGGCGTGAGCATCGATTCATTCGCGCTTGATCTCACGCGTTTGCGAGCCGCACGCGTCGCGGTCGAGATCGCCGCCACACTTTTCGCCGGCAACGTCCGCGCAAACCTTGGCACCGAGCACTCCGATAAAACGCGGCTGTGGGAGATGGCCGGCAGCGCGTCCGGCATTTCGCTTTCTCAACTCGCTGGCGCCTTCGGTTTGAGTGAACCGGTAAACGGGCTGCTTCGCGCGGCTAAGTTCACCTTCCGCGGCGATCCGAGCGATCTGCTTCATGCCACAGCATCGTTGTGGGCGGAGCTGACCGGTTTCAGCTGGCGTGAACGCCAGGCCGACAGCGTGATGATCGGCGCGAACTACTACGAACGCACGATTCAGCTCCAGCAATTCTACATCAAACAGCGCGCCAACGAACTTACCCTGAGCGGCGAGACTGCGCTCAGTGCTGATTGGCTCAGGCCAGATTTTCGCGGCGACATCTACGGCTCGATTAACGACCTCGGCCAATTCGCAGAACTATTCGGCGCCCACCCAAATTCATTTGCCGGCAAGATTTCTGTTCGCGGCCGCGTCCACGCGCACGAGCGCAAACTCGACGGCGAGCTCGCGCTCACCGGCGACGCCTTGAAGCTCTTCCGCGCGCCGGTGGATTCATTGACGGCGCGGCTCACGCTCGATTCACCGCGGCTTCACCTGGATGAATTTGCCGTAAAACACGGCGAAGACTTCGTGCGCGGCACCGGCCAGATCGATTTCGCCCGAAAACATGCCTTCACACTTTCAGCCGATAGCTGGTGCCATGATTTGCGCTCCTACGATGTTCGCGCGCCGCTGCTCGGGCGCCTCACCGGAACGTGCTTCGCCCAGGGCGACGCTAGCGGAGACGAAGCGTCCGCCGCCATTTCACTGGCCGCGCAATTTGATGACTGGCGCATGTCGGCCAAAGGAACAGCGCGGCACGATTCTGGGAAAATCGATGCCCTTACGCTGACAATGAATGACGCGACGGCGCAGCTCACCGGCACCGTCGATTTTGCCGACCGGCGAAATGTCAGCGTTGCGCTTACCCCGTCCGGCGATTTACGTGTCGCGCCAGACCTGGATGCAACCCGATGTGTGCAGCGTTTTGAACTGCACACCGCCCCGGCAGGAACGCCGCTTTCGCAGCTGACAATAACTGAGCATCAGCTCGTTATCAGTGACGGCACGACGAATCAGTCGATCCCGCTTTGCGCAACCGATGATGGCGGCGCTGCTCAGCCCCTTGAGGTAAACGTCGCGTCCGCGTCGCCTACGCCGCCACCGAGTCAATGAAATCGCTCGCGGCGACCGGGCGCAGCCATCGCTGCAATTTCTGCTCTACTTCCGCGGAAGGCGACATGCAAAAGTTCGTCCCGGCATTCACCCGCACGATCTCACCATTGGCCGTGTGGAAGAGCAGGTGCACCGGCTTGCTCCCGCGGCAGCTCGCTAGAATTGCTCGTACTTCGCGCAGCTCATCGCTGCTCGCCTCTGGACCGAAATGCAATTCAAGCGGCGCCGGCTCTTCGCTCACCGTCAGCGGCGGAGCCGGCTTAGTACCGCCGAGCAGACGGACTGTTTGCGCCACCGCGCGCAATGCTTCGTCGCGCAAATCAAGCGTCGCCCGCACGCCCACGACGTTGCCCGGCACGAGCTTGTCCGCGCACTCAGCATAAACGTCATTCCAGACCATCAGCTCGACCGTGCCGGTCAGGTCTTCCACCATGAGTACGGCGAATGGCTTTCCTTCTCTCTTGGTGAACTTCTTTTCCACCTGCGCGATGACACCGGCCACGCGAAATGTCGCCCGATCTGAAAGTTCGCTGAGCGATGCGACGGTGCGGTACTTTCCGCTGGCGAGCAATTGCGCGTGCGCATCAAGCGGATGGCCGCTGACGTAAAAGCCGAGCAGCTCCTTCTCGAACATCATCTTCTCGCGGTCGGTCCACGGCTGTACTTTTTTCTGCCGCACCGGTGTGATGTCTTCATGTGCGTCGCCGAAGAGCGATACCTGCCCGGCGGCCCGGTCGCGGTGGGCGGCCGAGGCTGCGGCGAGTGCATCATCAATGCAGACGAAGAGCTCCGTGCGTTCACGTCCGGTGAAATCAAAGGCGCCCGCTTTGACCAACGCCTCGAGCATCTTCCGATTCGCAATGCGTGAATCGAGCCGGCGGCAGAAATCCTCCAGAGACTTGAATTCGCCACCGCGCTCGCGCTCGCGAATGGCCATTTCGATCGCGCCGGCGCCGACGTGTTTGATTGCGGCCAGGCCGAAGCGAATCGCGCTTTCGTTCTCCGGCGTGAACTTCAACCCGCTGCGATTGACGTCCGGCGGCAGAATCGCGATCCCCATCCGTTTACACTCAGCCACGAGTACCGAGATCTTATCGGTATTATTAACTTCGTTGCTGAGCAATCCAGCCATGAACTCGACCGGATAAATTGCTTTTAAGTACGCCGTGTGATAGCTGATCAGGCCATACGCCGCGCTGTGGCTCTTGTTGAATCCGTAGCCGGCAAATTTTTCCAACAAATCGAAAATCGCGTTGGCTTTCCGCTCCGGGATTTTGTTTGTGCGCGCGCAGCCCTCGATGAAATTGACGCGCTCTTTCGCCATCTTCTCGCGATCTTTTTTTCCCATCGCGCGCCGGAGCAAATCGGCTTGCCCCATGGAGTAGCCGGCCAGCTTGCTCGCCGCCGCCATCACCTGCTCCTGGTAAATCATCACGCCGTAGGTATCGGCGCAGATTCCTTCCAGCAGCGGATGCTCGTACTTAATCTTCGTCAGGCCTTTCTTGCGCTTGATGTAATCGCCAATCAGCTCCATCGGCCCGGGACGATAAAGCGCGATCAACGCCATGATGTCCTCGACGCTGCGCACATCGAACTGCTTCGAGACCGACGTGATCCCGCCCGATTCCATTTGGAACAAACCAATCGTTTCGCCGCGGTTGAACAAATCGAACGCTCTCGGGTCGTTCAGCGGAATTGATTTGATGTCGAACTGCGGTTCACGTTTTCGGATCAGCTGAACCGTTTCCTCGATCACGGTCAGGTTCTTCAGCCCGAGGAAATCCATCTTGAGCAACCCGAGCTCAGTGAGCGGGTTCATCGGGAACTGCGTGATCACTTCCTTCCCGTTCACGTCGCGCGCGAGCGGGATGTACTCGGTCAGGTCGCGGTCCGCGATCACAACTCCAGCCGCGTGCACCCCCACCCCGCGTGACATTCCCTC
>JAFASN010000024.1 GCA_019244415.1 Verrucomicrobiota bacterium
TCGCGATTATAAAAATAATTCCCCTCGCCCGCACCGCGGCCAGTGCCGTACTCATGGTACAGCCCGACGTTGAACCACACCGGCGAATTAAATGCGCCGTGCTGATTCAGGCAAAGCCAGGTCAGCTCATCGTAGAAAACTTCCGCCGATTTCTGGTCGGCGAAATAGCCATCCGCCGTTCCCCAATCAGTGATTGTGCGCGTCACGCGATGAATCAGCTGCCGAACGGACGTTTCGCGGCCTCCCTTGTAAGGATCGGTGCCATTCGCGATGTCGCCGTAAAAGTACTTGGAGACAGCGATTTTCGTCGCGAGCGGACTCCAGGCGCTCGGCACCTCGATGTTTTCCTGCTTGAAGATGATCTTGCCGCCATCGTCCGTGATCTCGGCAGTGCGACGCTGCCATTGCACCTCGTCGAACGGCGCGACCCTCGCGTCGCTAAAGACGCGTTTGAAACGCAACCCTGTACTCCGGCTCCGCGCAGCGCGGGAGCGGCGAGAAGCGAGACGTTCTGTTTGCCGGGAGGCGGTGGGAAGATCGCGTTTGAGCTGGATCATGAGAATGGGAAAGCAGTTTGTGGCTGTGGATAAAAGGTGAACAATGGTGAACAGCCCAGCGAATAACCTGCGCACAAGCGCCAACAACCAGTTATAGCGGAGCTGCCCGCGCGACCTACAACATGCAGCCCATTTCGGACACCGCACAAGAATTTATTTCAGGAATTTTTTCGCTGCTTTTTGCCTCTCGAGCACGCCGCGGCGACGCGGGCCAGCAAAGTGAGCTGGCAACATTCAGTTCGGCCTCTCGAGACAATCTCGCTTTCGCCGGAACACGGGTCTGCCACGACTTCCGCCGACCAATCGCGTTCTCTCAAGTACAAGGCACGTCGAGGCAAGTCCGTGCAGTCGCTGGCGCATGGGTGAATCTGTGGCTACAATCCGTTCGCGGGAAGGGTGGCTGAGTCCGGTTTAAGGCACTCGACTCGAAATCGAGCGTTGGGTTAAACCAACCGTGGGTTCGAATCCCACCCCTTCCGCCAGCTTGGATTTGCGGTTGCCAATTTGCGATTGCATTCAGTATTCGAGCGTCGAGTACCTGATATTCAACTCTTTACGCCGGAGAATCGGATTTTGCAGAGCTAAACCGGTATAAGTATGACACGTTGTTTACTCAGAAGCTGCAAACTCATCCCGACGAAATCGTGCTTCATCACTTGCGGCACCATGGCCGTGAGCCATTCTGGTTTCGCCGTACTCAGCGGCTGAGTGGAAAACTGGCGGCATCACAATCGCAAAAACGGCACATACGAACCGTGGCCGCGCTACCGACGCCTGTGGCTTGAACGTGCCGATTAACAGGTAAATGACGCCAGCGCAGAGCATATCTCTCGTGGCACAGCCGCATCTGCTCGCGCTGATGCGAATAACGATGTGAACGCCGCTGAGTGCACTCGGCGGCCCCGCATGCTGGAGGCTGCGCGGCGGTCACTCTGAGTACGTGACGTGTCGCGTTCCGCCGGCGTGCTCAAGAACTGGAACATCAACAACCCAAACCTATGAAAGTTAAAATCATCCTTCCGCTAATCTGCTGTGCCGCGATGGGCGCTTACGCGCAAAGCTCAAGTCCGGCGTCGTCGCCTCCGGACGAGAATTCACCGACGGCCAGCGCCAGTCCGAGTGGCTCAACCGGCGTGAAGCATCATCACAAACACCATCACAAGAAGCATCACCACGGGGACGAGGAGACTTCGCCAAGTCCTACGCCGTAATCATTGCGTCCGCGGGGTTGCCGCGAAAACAGAGAAAAGACAAAGCCGAGGAATGACGTTCCTCGGCTTTTCTTTTGCCAGAGCGGCGCAGCGAACCGGCAGCGCGGCGCGTGCGCGCACCCGCCGGCAAGCACGTTTTCGGTTACTTGCCGAAGACCTTCTTAACCTCGCCAACTTTCCGCTGAATTTTGCCACCCGCCCGGTCCGCGGTTCCCTCATCTTGCATGCGCTGGTTCCCAGTGGCACGCCCGGCTTTTTCCTTGATCTTGCCTTTGGCTTCATCCATCCGCCCTTTTGCTCGATCTTTTGTGCTCGATTTCATGGTACAATTTTAATCGGTTTGCGTAGCTACGCGGTTGTCTCTGCTGCTGGCAAACTGCTCGTGAACGTTGTAGGTCTGCGCCCGTGACCAGCCACACACCGGCGCAGCTCGGCTATCGCATGCCGGCCGAATGGGAGCCGCACGAAGCCACGTGGCTTTCCTGGCCGCGACGCGAAGGGATCAGTTTCCCGGGCGCATTCGAGCGCGTCATGCCTGTTTTCCGCGCAATGGTGGCGGCACTCGTCCAGTCGGAGCGAGTCTGCATCAACGTCTGCAATGGCGCGCACGAAGCGGAAGCGATGGCTGTACTCGAGGGACTTGATCATTCGCGCGTCAGTTTTTACCGCGTGCCCACAAACGAGCCGTGGTGCCGCGATCACGGCCCGATATTTCTCACGGGAAAGGAAGAGCCGCGGCTGGCCGTTGTGGATTGGGATTACAATGCCTGGGGCGGCAAGTACCCGCCGTTCGATCTGGACGAAGTCGTACCGACGCGGATCGGCGAGATCCTGGGCGCGCCGGTGTTTTGTCCCGGCATGGTGCTCGAAGGCGGCTCGATCGAAGTGAATGGCGAGGGCGCGTTGCTAACGACAGAATCGTGCCTGCTTAATCAAAACCGCAACCCGCAGCTCACGCGCGACCAGATTGAGCAGCGGCTGCGCGACTTCCTCGGTGTGGGCGAAATCCTTTGGCTGGCCCGCGGCACGGAAGGCGATGACACCGATGGCCACATCGATAATCTGGCGCGGTTCGTGAGTACCGGAGTGGTGCTGGCGGCGGTGGAAAAAGATCGCGAGAGCGCGAATTACGAACCGCTCCAGGAAAATTTGCGGCGGCTGCGGGCGACGCGAGTACGAGGCAAAGCGCTCGAAATTTTCGAGCTGCCAATGTCGCGCCGGATTGAGCGGGAAGACCTCGTACTACCGGCGAGCTACGCGAACTTTTACATCGCGAACAGTTGCGTGCTGGTGCCAACGTTCGCTGATCCTAACGACGAGCGGGCGCTTGGAGTAATTGCGCGTTTTTTTCCGGGACGCAGCGTGATCGGTATCGATTGCCGGGAGCTGATCTGGGGATTGGGCGCGTTTCACTGCCTGACGCAACAGCAACCAAAGACCGCCTGACGAGTGTGCTACGTCAGGGCGGCGATGATTCGCGCCAGCAGCGGCGTCGGCGTGACGCCGAACACGAGTACGGCAGCCGCGAGTACGAGTACGGTCGCCGAACGGACCCAGTCGCCGGAGATGTGCAGCGGCGCAGCGGCCGCGACGGAAGCCTGATCGACGAAGATCGCCCTGAGTACAACGAGATAATAGTAGAGCGAAATCAGGCTGCCGAAGAGCGCGATGGCGACGAGCCAGAGTAAGCCGTGATTCGGAGCGGCGCGCAACGCCGCGCTGAAGAGGTAGAACTTTCCGAAAAATCCGGCCAGCGGCGGCAGACCGGCGAGGGATAACATGAACACCGCCATGCAACCCGAGAGCAGGGGCGAGCGCGTACGTAACCCGGCAAAATTGGCGAGCTGCGTGCCGCCGGTTTCATGGAGCACGGCGGAGCAAACTCCGAACGCACCGAGCAGCGTGATTGCGTAAATGATGATGTAGAACAGGGTCGCTGAAAACCCGTCGCGGTTTCCGGCGACCAGACCGAGTAAGGCATAACCGGAGTGCGCTACGGCTGAATAGGCCAGCAGCCGCCGGACATCGCGCTGCGCGAGGGCGACGAAATTGCCGAGAAGAATCGAGAACGCCGCGAGGACCGCGAGCAACGGCGACCAGCCGCCCACCAATGCGTGCCAGCCGGCGCTGCCATGAAGGGCGCCGAAGGCCGTGAGTACAATTTTCCCGAGTACGACAAACGACGCGACTTTCGACGCTGAAGCGATGAACGCGCCGCTGGTCACGGGCGCACCTTCGTAGGCGTCGGGCGCCCAGAGATGAAATGGCGCGGCAGCGATTTTGAAGGCAAAACCGACCAGCGTCATGACGACACCAGCGGCGAGAAGCGGGGCTGTGCCATTCAGTCCTGTAGCTATTCGGGAGAGTTCGGTGCTGCCGGAGATACCGTAAATCAGGCTGATGCCGAAAAGGGTGAAGGCGCTGGCGGTGCTGCCGAAGAGGAAGTACTTCAGGGCGGCTTCGGCCGAGTACAGGCTGTTCTTATCGAACGCTGTCATCACGTAAAGCGACAATCCGAGCAGCTCGAGCCCGATGAAGATGGTGAGCAATTCTTCACTGCTAACGAGAAGCAGAAGGCCAATTGTCGCGAACAAAATAATCGCGATGTACTCCGCGCGATGCATGAGGGCGTGTTCGCCGTGCGTGAGCAAAAGGGTAGCGAACGTGAGGGAGAGACAAACGATTCCGAAAAGCCGGTTCAGTGGCGAGAGCACAAGCGGGCCGCCAAACGGGTTGGCGTGCGCCGGCAGAAACAAGAAGCAAATAGCGGCGGCGGTGATTCCAAGCAACGCAACGAAAAGAGGTGTGCCGCGGGCGCGGTCATTGGCGAGGCCGATCGCCAGGACGGCAAGAGCCGCGACGACCAATGCCACTTCGGGCGCGGCAAGCTTCAACAGCTCGAGGTAGTTCACTGCAGAAACCTCATCGCGCGGACGGCGGGTTCGATCCGGTCCAGCAGCAGCCTGGGATAAACGCCGACCGCGATTGTCGAAAACATGAGTACGACCGCGCCGAGCTTTTCGGGAAACGTGATTGGATCGAAACGCGCCAGCGGCTCTCGAGGTTCAGCTTCGCCCGCGCGTTCACCGAAAAAGCTTTGCTTCAATGCGCGCAACGTAAATGCCGCTACCAGCACCATCCCAGCGCCGGTGACCCACGCCGCAAGCGGGTAAGCTTTCCACACGCCGATCAGGATCGTGATCTCCGCCGCGAATCCGCTGAAACCAGGAATGCCCATCGACGCTGCCGAAGCGATGACGAACGTGACCGCGGCGAACGGCAAAGTACGGCTGAGGTTTAACGCTGAAAGCGCCTCGAGATCGCGCGTGTGCGTCCGCCGATAAATCATCGTGCCAGCCACGGCGAAGAGCAGCGCGCCGATGACTCCGTGCGAAAACATTTGCAGCACCGCGCCGGAAACTCCGAGCGCATTCGCGGCCGCGAAACCGAGCAGGATAAAACCCATGTGGCTGACGCTTGAGTACCCGATGACGAACTTCAGGTCGCGCTGACGCAACGCCACTGCGGCCGCGTAGACAATGCCGATGACAGCGAGTACCGCGATGACGTTCCGCCACATAAAAAACCCTTGCGGGAAAATGTTCATGGCGACGCGCAGTGCACCGTACGCGCCGAGTTTCATCACGATGCCGGCCAGAAGCATCGAGCCAGCGGTCGGCGCCGCCACGTGACCCGTCGGCGCCCAGGTGTGCAGCGGCCAGATACCGGCGAGCACGGCGAAGCCGAGGAACAGAAGAGGAAAAGCCCAGCGTTGCAGGGCGAGCGAAAATTCAAAATGGCTGAGTTGGTTCAGGTCTAACGAGTTCGACGCCGCGTAAGCGGCAAGAATGCCGATGAAAACGAGTACGCCGCCAAAGAACGAATAGAGCGTGAGTTTCATCGCGCCGTATTCCTTGTTGGTCGAACCGAAGATCGCGATGAGGAAGTACTTCGGGATGATGACCAGCTCGTAGAAGAGGAAGAGCAGGAAGAGATCGGCACTAAGAAAGACGCCGTAGGAACCAGCCACGACGAGCAGCAGCCAGAAATAGAACTCGTTAGCTCGCTCACGCACATTCCAGGAAAAAAGTACGGCGCTGAGTGCGGTGATAGCCGTGACAAGGCACAGCGTCAGGCTGACGCCGTCGGCGGCAAGATGATAATGCATCCCAAGCGCGGCGATCCATTGCGCGTCGATGATTGTCGTGAACGCGCCTGCTTTGGATTGAAAGAATGCCTCGACGCTCCCGATCAGGTCCAGCACACACGTGAGCAGCGCAATCCAGCGGCAGAGCCGGCGCGGAACGAGCAATGCGAGGACGGCGCCCGCAAAGGTTAGGTAAATTGTCCAGGCGATCATCGCCGCGTGCGGTAACGGCGCGCCGT
Source organism: Verrucomicrobiota bacterium (assembly GCA_019244415.1). Classification (GTDB taxonomy): domain Bacteria; phylum Verrucomicrobiota; class Verrucomicrobiia; order Chthoniobacterales; family UBA10450; genus AV69. The sequence continues at coordinate 6,155 of JAFASN010000024.1, forward strand.
TTCGCGCACGTGAAAGAGGAGTTGCACCGCTGCGTCCAAACGAAAGATGAAACCGTCGAGTCCGACGATCTGCCTGCTCGTCGCCCTCATGCGAACAGGCGCGCCATTTGCACCACGGCTGTGTTGAAAATGTTGAACATGAATTGCGGCGCGACGCCGATGACGAGCATGAGAAGCGCGACTGGAATTACGATCGCTTTCTCTCGCGCAAACAGGTCCGGAAAACTGTGGCATGCGTCTGTGGCTGGCCCGCTGAAAAGAAGCTGCATCGCGCGCAGAAATGTGATGGCGGTGAACAGCAGCCCGAGAACTGCGACGGAAGTAAACACGGCGGCGATGCCGAAAGAGCTTTTGAAGATGAGGAATTCGCCGATGAAACCGTTTAGTCCGGGCAGCCCGAGCGACGAGAAGATGGCGACGCTCATCCAGCCGCAAAAAACCGGCGCACATTGCATGAGGCCGCCGAAATCGTGGATGCCGCGCAGACCGCGACGTTGTTCCAGAATGCCAACAAAATAGAAGAGCGCGGCGGCGGTGATCCCATGGTTAAACATTTGCAGGAAGACGCCGCTGAAGGCGGTTTGCACATTGATGATCGATGGCATGGCAGCTCCGCCGAGGGCGAACAGGCCCAGCATGCAGTAGCCGAGATGGTTGACCGAGAGGTATGCGACCATGCGTTTGAGGTCAGATTGCGCCCATGCTGCTAACGAACCGAGCACGATGGAACATACGGCGAGCGCGAGCAGCCATGGTGCGACGACCCTGATCTCGTTAGGAAAAAGCGGCAGCAGCAGCCGGATAAAACCGTAAACGCCCATTTTGGAAAGCGCGCCGGTGAGTACCATCGCCACGCCCGTCGGCGCCGTCTCGTACGCGTCAGGCAACCAGGTGTGGAATGGATAAAGCGGTACTTTCACGGCCAGGCCGAAGAAGATTCCTGCGAAGACGAGCCACCGCAGATTTCCAGGGAGAACTTCCGTTCTTCCGAGCCGCGCCAGCTCGGCGAAATCGAAGGTGCCGCGCAGCAGGTAAATGCCGAGAAAGGCGAGCAGCATCGCTACGCTGGCGAGGAATGTGTAGACGAAAAACTTGGTGGCGGCGCGATCGCGCTTGTGGCCGCCGAAGATTTTGATGAGCAGGAATGACGGCACCAAACTCATCTCGTAAAAGAGAAACCAGAGTACGAAGTTTTGGGCGGTGAAAGTACCGTAAAGCGCGGATTGCATCAGCAGCATGAGCGCGTAAAAACCGCGGCCGCTTCGTTCCGCCGAAAAGGCGAAGGGAAACAACAGCGTCGTGAGCAGAACAAGAAGCAGACTCAGCCCATCGACGCCGACGAGGTACTCAGCGCTAATCGCTGGGATCCAAGTGTGACGCTCGACGAATTGCAAACCAGCCGCGGCGCTGTCGAAATTGTGCCAGAGGCAGAGAGCGATGATTGCGCTGGCCAGCGTCGATGCGAAGGCCACGCCGCGCGCGAAACGCTCAGGCGTAAGGGCCAGGAGCAACGCGCCGATGATCGGCACGAGAATGAGCGCGCTGATCAGCCCAGCCATGCGTAAAGAAGCAGCAGGGCGAGCATCCCGAGCGCGACCGCGCCGAGATACGTTTGCACCTGTCCGGTGTGCGCGGCCGCTCCGACGCGACCGAGTCCGCGCGCGCCGCGAGTTGTTTCGTCCACGCCGGCATTGATGCTGTGATCATCGAAGCCGCGGCTGAACATTCCGAAGAGCTGCCCCAGGCGACCGAACGCGCGCACAATTCCGTCCCAGAAAAGGCGATCGAACAGATCGGTAAGCCGCGCCGCCGCCCGGCTGAAAGCGATGACGGTGTGCCCGTACGCTTCATCAATCCACATTTTGTTTTCGAGAAAACGGAAGAGCGCAGGCTGCGAGCGTTCCAGGGGATCTGGGACGTCGGCCCGCCGGTACATCAGCCAGCCAAGCGCGAATCCGGTGCCGACGAGTACGAGCGAAACGAGAAGCGCTGGCGCGTCGATTCTGCCGAGGTCAAATCTCGCCCGTTCTCCGCGAAGGTAACTGTGCAGCCAGGGCCACGCCGGCGTAAGTACGAAGCTGAACAGGATTGTGCAGAGAGCGAGCACGACCAGCGGAATGGTCATGACGCGCGGACTTTCGTGCGCGTGCTGCGACGCCATGCGTGCACTCCCGAAGAAGACGTAAATGACCTGGCGCGTCATGTAGAACGCTGTCAGCACCACGCCAAGCAACAACAGCCAGTACGGCCCGCGCGATGTCGGCCAGGCTGACGCGACATGGAGAATTTCCTCTTTCGTCCACGCGCCGGAAAAGAGTAGCGGCACACCGCTTAACGCCATCATGCCAGCAGCGTAGGTGAGGAACGTGGCCGGCATGGCGCGACGGAGGCCGCCCATTTTGCGGATGTCCTGCTCGTGGTGCAGCGAGTGAATAACGGAGCCGGCGCCGAGGAAGAGGAGCGCCTTGAAAAAGCCGTGCGCGAGCAGATGCATGATTCCGGCGGCAACGCCACCGACACCGAGGGAAACCATCATTAGCCCGAGCTGCGACACGGTGGAGTACGCAAGAATGCGCTTAATGTCCGACTGCGCGATCGCGATCAGCGCCGCCATTAACCCGGTGATGACGCCAATCCAGACGACAACGCCAAGTGAAGCGCTAACGCCATTGACCGCACCGACGAGAAACACCGGGTAAACGCGGGCGACGAGGAAGACGCCCGCTGCCACCATCGTCGCGGCGTGAATCAACGCGCTCACCGGAGTCGGTCCTTCCATCGCATCCGGCAGCCACACATGGAGCGGGAATTGGCCCGATTTGCCGACAGCGCCGCAGAAAATGAGCAGGGCGATGCCGGTGGCGCTCGCGCCTAACGAGATCAACGCGGTACTCTCGAGGCAGCCGCGGCCGCCGTCGTAGAAGAGCAAAGTTCCGGTGCGATTAAAGAGCCACAAGATCCCGAGCAGAAAGCCGAGATCGCCGATCCGGGTGGTGATGAATGCCTTTTTTGCCGCTGCCGCCGCGCTCGGCCGCTCCACCCAGAACCCGATGAGCAAATACGACGCGAGGCCGACGAGTTCCCAGCAGATGAAAAGCAGCAGCAGGCTGTTGGCAATGACGACACCGAGCATCGCCGCGGAGAAGAACGACAGATAAGCGAAGAACCGGGAAAAGTGTCTGTCCCCTCTCATGTAGCCGATGCTGAACACGAAAATGCAGAGCCCCACGAGCGTGATCATGACGAGCATCGCGGCGGCGAGCGGATCAAGTACGAAACCGAGCTGGAGCGATTGCTGGCCGAAGGTGAACCAGGTGAAATTTCGGAACAGGCGGAATCCGGGCGTGGTGAGTGTCGTCGCCAACGAGGCGAGCGCGAGTACGAGCGCCACGACCTGGCCGACGACAGCGACTGCCGCAGCCGCGGTCCGGCGCGATTTCAACAAAAAGAGGATGACGAGTGAACAGAGCAGCGGCGCGGCCGGGGTGAGCCAGACTTGTTGAGCCAGCGGGAGATTCATCTTGCGGGCCGGCGCATGGGTGCGGTTAGCCTTTTAGCTGGTCGATTTCGTCCACGTTCGTCGTCCGGTAATGCCGGTAAACGGCGATCACAAGTGAGAGGCCGACGGCAGCTTCCGCGGCAGAAACTGCGATCGCGAAAATGGCAACAATGACGCCGGTGGCGGGATGCGGCTGTGGATTAAAGCGCCAGAAGGCGATGAAATTGAGGCTGGCAGCGGCGAGCATCATCTCGATGCCGATCAAAACAAAGATGGCATGCCGCCGGCTGAGCGCGGCGAGAAGGCCGATGCTGAAAAGCGCGGCGGAAACAACGAGCACGTTTTGCAGCGTGGGCGTCACCGCTTTTCCTCGAGGGCAATGAGCACCGCGCCGAGCAGCGCTACGGTAAGCAGAACGCCGGCGCATTGCAGCGGCCATCCGTAATCGGTCATAAGCACGTGGCCAATTGCTTTCACGGTGAGCGGCGGCGCGGCGGGCGCAGCAACGGCAAGCGCGCGACTGTTCACGATCGCCGAGAGCAGGCCGCCGAAAACGGCGCAGGCCACGATCACTCCGCTCCAGTTTACACCACGATCTTTTCCGGCATCTCGCCGGGTGAGCAGAATCGTGAAAACGATGAGTACGGCGACCGCGCCGACGTACACGAACACCTGCACAAGACCAACAAATTCCGCGCCAAGGAGCAGGTACAACGCCGCCAATGTGATGAAGGCAACGGCGAACGCGAGCGCTGCGTGAATGAGCCGCGGCAGTAAGCCCGCGCAAAGCGCGCCGAATAATGTCACGACAGCAATGCTGATAAATGCGGCGCTATTCATTCGGCGAAGCGATACGTCCTCGGCGCGAATTTCTTCCTCGTCTGAAGCAGCTGCGACAAAATGAAGTAGAAGATGACGGTGACGGCGAGCGACCAAAGCCAGCCGCTCATCCGCCGCCCGGCATAGTACCACACGGCAGCGGCAACAAAGCAGGCGAACGCCATCGGCAGCACAAATTTCCAGGCGAAATTCATTACTTGATCCACGCGTGTGCGCGGCAGCGTGCCGCGAATCCAGACAAAGACGAAAAGGAGAACGCCAAGCTTGGCGAAAAACCAGAGGTAACTCGGCACAAAATTAAGCCACGGCAATGGCGCGTGCCAGCCGCCGAGAAACAAGGTGACCGCGAGCCCGCTGACCGCAAACATGCCCAAATATTCCGCCAGAAAAAACGTGGCGTACTTAAATCCCGAGTACTCCGTCATGTGGCCGGCCACGATTTCCGATTCACCTTCAGGGACGTCAAAAGGCGTGCGGTTTGATTCCACCAGCGCCGAGACAAAGAACAAGATAAACGCAGCCGCGCCCCAAGGCGTGAGTACGAACCAGCGCGGCACAAACCCAAGCGCGTACCCGCCTTGAGCTGCCACGATCGTATCCGGCAAGAGTGATCCGGTGACCATCACCACCGGTAACGTGGTAATGATGAGCGGCAGTTCGTAGCTCACCATCTGCGCGATCGCCCGCATGGCGCCGAGCATGGAGAATTTGTTGTTGCTGCCCCAGCCGGCCATGAACACGCCAAGCTCCGTTGTGGACCCGACGGCAAAGAAAAACAGGATGCCGCCATCAATGGCAAACGGCGTCATGTTTCGCCCGTAAGGAACAATCCCAAGCGTAAGAATGGCGACCGCGGCAATGACGATCGGCGCGCAAAAATGTACCACCGCGTCCGCTCGCGCCGGTACGATGTCTTCCTTGATCAGCATCTTGATCCCATCGGCGAGTGGCTGTAGCAGACCGAATGGCCCGACGCGGTTCGGCCCGTAGCGGTTTTGCATGCGGCCGAGGATTTTTCGCTCGAGGACAGACATCGCGGCAAACAGCGACAGAAACACGGCAAGCAGCGCGACGATGTTGATTAAAGCCGAGAAAACTTGCAGGAACCACGCGGGCCCGTGCACAAGCGAGAGCAGCCGCTCCTTCGCGATAACGAAAATTTGGTCAGCAAACTCGCGCACCGCGCCGAAGCAAAGCGGGCGCGAACTCGCGAATCAAGCAAAAGTCAACTTTCGAGCTGCTCAAGATCGGCGAGGTCTTGCGCCCGCCCCACCGCGCGCTTGTTACGGATGAGCTGTTCTCTTCCCAGGATAACGACGGGCACCCCATCCAACTCAGCCGCCACCGCTCCCGCGAAAGCTTCCTCGATGCTGACACCGCTAATGCTGGTGAGCAGGTCGACGCGGTTCGGTGCCCGTCCGAGCTGAACTACGATTCCCGGCGCTGTAAAATCATGCGGCTCGAACACCTGCCCGAAACCGAAATCGTGCAAAGCCTGTAAAATCCTGGCTGCATTTTCGGCTGTCGGTTTAACAAAGATTTCGAAATCACCGGTGAATCTCGGACGCGCGTGGAATGCCAGACTGTGCGCGCCGAGGATCACGTACTCAGCGCCGCGGGAGTTTAGTAATTCGATAAACTCTCTCAAGTCGTTGCTCAGGCGCATGGTTCAGCAACTCTAGCAAAAGCTGCAAACGCTCATTCCCGCTGAGCTTTCTGTAGAACTCTCTATCGGCTCGCTCCGCCTCGGCAAAGTTGCGGAATTGCTTTACCGTCTTCTGCACGCGACAATCATAATGCGATCGCTCACGATTTGATAGCCGATCATGAGTACAGCTCCCTACTTTTTCATCGTCATCTTTATCGCTGTAGCCGTCGCATTCCCGATCGCGCCGCTCGTGCTCGCGTGGGCGTGGCGCACGGTGTTCCAGAAAAGCAAACCCGGCCCGCTAAAGAACGCCACTTACGAATGCGGCATAGAATCTTTGGGCGATGCGCAGGTGCAGTTCCGCTCCCAATATTACCTTTACGCCATCATCTTTCTGATCTTTGACGTTGAAGCAATTTTTCTTGTGCCCTTTGCGGTGGCGTTCACCGGGCTGCCACTCGGCGCGTTCATCGCCATCCTCGTGTTTCTCCTGCTGCTTATCGAAGGGCTGGTTTGGGCCTGGGGTAAAGGTTGTCTAGATTGGGCGAGATGAGCGAGGCGATAGACGAGGGCCTTCGCGCTGAACTTCAGCGGCAGGGGGTGTGGGTCACTTCCATGCAGGAGCTGTATAACTGGGGCCGGAAAAATTCCATCTGGCCATTGCAGTTCGGCCTCGCCTGTTGCGCGATCGAGATGATCGCCACCGCGGCGTCACGCTATGACCTCGCGCGCTTCGGTGGTGAAGTTTTTCGCCCCTCACCCCGGCAGGCAGACCTCATGATCGTGGCCGGCACCGTCACAAAGAAGATGGCGCCGCAAATCGTTCGCCTCTACAACCAGATGGCTGACCCGAAGTACGTCATCGCCATGGGTGCGTGCGCGATCTCGGGTGGGCCATTCAAACAAGGATACAACGTCCTGAAAGGGGTGGATCGTTTCATCCCCGTGGATGTTTACATACCCGGTTGTCCGCCACGGCCGGAAGCGCTGCTGCATGCATTCATGGAGTTACAGAGGAAGATTGATGAACAACAGTTAACCGGTGCAAACAAAGCGGAGTTTCTCAAGCCTGAACGCCCGAGCGAATTTCCAGTTCCACAGTTCGGGCGACATGACCTCGAACCACCAGCTAATCCGGAACTATTTCAGCCGCCGGTTGTCGAGCGGGGTTAATGCAATCGATCGACGAGATCAAAGCTCGGATCGAAGCCGCTGTTCCCGGATCGATCGTGGCGATTGTTCCGAATGCGAGTCCATCTAACCAGCTGTCCCTACTTGTAGATAATGAGCATGCGCCGGCGATAGCTCGTTTCGTGCGGGACGATGCCGAGTTACAACTCGATTATTGCTCAAATGTAACCGGGGTAGATTGGCTCGACCGTGTACTCAAGAAAACAGTGAAGGTTAAGCAGCTAGTTGATGGTGTAGAAAAGGAAATAAGCCAGACGGAGGAAGAGAAACTTCCGGGCTACCTCGAAGCAGTTTACCACTTGTACTCCGTCGCGCAGAAGCATGGTCCGGTCATCATTCGCATGCGAACGGGAAATCGCTCCAGCGATACACGGCTTCCTTCACTGACACCAGTCTGGCGCAGCGCTGAGTTACAAGAGCGGGAAATCTATGACTTATACGGCATCTATTTCGATGGCCACCCTGATCTGCGCCGCATTCTGATGTGGGATGAATTTGAAGATCACCCGATGCGCAAAGACTATGTGCAGCCGGACGACTTCGAGTACGAACCTACTCCGCACGATGAAGTGCTGACACGCGCCAAAGGACATTACGCGCGGCCAAACTCCGACGGCGCCGAGGGCATAACTTCCGCCGCATGATCGTTTCATCCCCGGCGCAGCGCAGCGAAGGCGAGGGCTCGGGTAACGCTACGTTAGCGGCACCATCACGGGATCCCTCGACTTCGCTCGGGATGGCTTCTCGCCTGGAAGGCGAGCTACTCGAAGTATCGATGGGTCCGCAGCACCCATCTACTCACGGCGTGTTTCGGATGAACGTGGCACTGGAAGGCGAGATCGTGCGCAAGCTCAAGCCAGTTTTTGGCTACCTCCACCGTAACCACGAGCAGATAGGCGAACGCACCAGCTATCTCGGCTCCATGCCTTATACCGACAGGCTTGACTATTTTTGCTCAATGACAAATAACTGGGCGTTTGCCCTTTCGGTAGAAAAGCTTGCCGGCATCGCGGTACCGGAGCGTGCCGAGTACTTGCGTGTCATCCTCGCTGAACTCACCAGGTTACAGAATCACACCTCGTTACTCGGTTTCCTTCTAAACGACATGGGTGCCTGGGGTACTCCGCTGATGTATGCCTTCCGCGAACGCGAAAAGATTCTCGATCTTTTCGAATCACTCGCAGGCTCACGGATGATGTGCGACTACATGCGGTTTGGCGGTTGCCGGGTTGACGCAGACCAGGATTGGCTCAAGCGCGCGGGAAAAATTGTTGCTGAGTTCCCGCGCTTCCTGGAGGAGTTCGAGAAGCTGATGATCGACAATGAGATCATTATCGCCCGCACGCAGCACGTCGGTACTTTATCAGCGGAACTCGCGGTGAACGCCGGTATCAGTGGGCCAATGCTGCGGGCATCTGGAGTTAACTACGACATCCGCAAGGTTGATGAGTACGGCTACTATCCACGGTTCAAATTTCGCATCCCGCTTGGTGAGTACGGAGATACTTACGATCGGCTGATGATGCGCGTGCTGGAGATGCGCGAGAGCATCGGGATCCTGAATCAGGCTTTGGCGCAAATCCAACCTGGGCCAATAACTAATCCAAAGGCCAAGCTTCGCGGCTTTCGGCCGCCCGCAGGCGAGGCATATGGGAGGATAGAAGGTCCGAAAGGCGAGCTCGGGTTCTACTTAATCAGTGATGGGACTGGCAATCCGTACCGGTATCGGGTGCGGCCGCCCAGCTTCATCAATCTAACTGTTTTGGAAGACATGTGCCTTGGGCATACGGTAGCTGACGTGATGGTGATACTCGGTAGCATAGATATTGTCATGGGAGAAGTCGATCGATGACTGGCACCGGAATACTTAAGGGAATGGCAGTAACAGCGCGGAACTTCATCGGAAGCTATTTCGAGGAGGACCGGCTTACCACCGTGCAGTACCCGGAAGAACGCACTCCGCTGCCGGAGAACTACCGCAACTTCCCCTTTTTGGTCTATGACGGAGACGACGCGCATGCCGGATTGCGGTGCGTCGCGTGCCAGATTTGCGAAAAGGAATGCCCGCCGCAATGCATCTACATTACCAAAAGCAAGGAGAAGAAGCCGGACTACGTAGGTAAGCCCCAGTTCTACCCTGCTATTTTCGACATCGATATTTCAGTGTGCATGAGCTGCCAGATTTGCGTTGAAGTTTGCCCGTTCGAAGCGATCAAGATGGACAAGGTATTTGAGCTGAGTACACCGGAACGGTTCGACGCCCTCTTACTAGGCAAAGAACAGCTGGCGAAATCAAACGCGTACTATCACCAAATTCATCCTGCCGAGGCGGCAAAGGTCGATGCTGCGCTAGCTGAAGCTGCGGCAAAGAAAAAGCCTGCTGCTCCCGCCGCGGCGTCTGCGACGACAAACGCGCCGGTCAAGCCGCCGCAACCATAATCGAAGCCATCACGCGGTGGTGGGAGCAACACGCAATGAAGGTCGCCGCTACTATGCCGCTGCGCACAGGAGAGTGCGCTGATCAATGAGCCAGACCGCCGTAGGCTTCGGGAAACAGTTGCCACAATTTCGCCGCGGTAACGGGATCGCGAAACGGTGCGGGTAAACCGCGGTTCGCGGTGTGAGTCGTGATCTTTATCGGATAGAACGCAGTATCGCTGTCGGCCCCAAAAGCCACCGGCAATCTAAGTACCGCCACGGTGCGCGGCTTAAACCGCCACTGTAAGAATGTGTTTATGGCCGCAGCGTCCAGGAACAAATCGTTTGTACTGCTCCTGACAAACACCTGTTTCACCTTACCCGACGAGGTGTCGATATTCATTTCGAAGACTCCGATCCCGTGAGAATGCTTCTTCAGAGCCATGGCGTCTTTTGTGGGCCGGGGCGCGAATAGTGGCTTATCGTCCGCGCTCGCCCCGGCGAACGCCAGTGAGACGAAAGCGGCGATCAACATGATCCGACGCTTCATAGGCTGATTGTCATCCCGTGCAGACTGTACTTACTCGATAGCAACAACAACGTCCTGCCCTCTAATTTGCAGCGGCGAAAATGCGCATAATAATTCAGGCGCAATCATGCCAGGGTGGCGGAATTGGCAGACGCGCCAGACTTAGGATCTGGTGCCGTAAGGCGTGCAGGTTCGAGTCCTGTCCCTGGCAGTTACTTGTGATTAGTGACTGGTGACTGGTGATTGGTGATCAGTAACAGCGCTGTCGCTGCTTTCGAAGTACGTCGTATCGCCGACCGTCACAGCATCGAGCGACTGATTCCACGCGCCGTGTTCGAGCGCTTGTGATGCGTGCAAAGTTTTCCTGGTCGCCGTTGCTTCACCTGTAGCCGGGATAAGCGCGCGCCCATCCATCTCAGCGGCGCCTTTCACGCCGAAAATCGCGAGCACCGTCGGTGCAATATCGATGTTGCCGGTCGGCAGTTTCTTCTCGCCCGACTGCGGAAAATCCGGGCCGGCTGCGATGAAAGTATTGTGGACATCGCTGCTCCCGAGTGTGGCATGGGTGCCTTCACCCGCTTTGCGGTTCCAGTCGGCATCGATCACGCCGGGAACTCCGAACTGATTGCGGTCAGGATACCAGCGAAACGCCATGAGAAGATCCGGCGCGGCGGGCGCAGCGAGATGCGCCGCCTCAAGCGGGAAAGTCCCCTCGAGTTTGGCGCGCGTGAAAAGTACGGAAGCGAAGTTGCTCTGTTCCAGCCACGTGACAAGGCGATGGATCGTTCCCGAATCGTGATCCTGGACGTAGAACAGCGCCGTGCCGCCATTGCCGGCGACAAGGATGTCGCCCGCTTTCGGCGTTTCGCTGAGGGCGGTGCCGGCGTGAAACCCGGCGCCGTTTAGCAGGGCGACGAGTTTGACCGAACGCCGGATGGTCGAGAAACCGTGATCTGAAACGACGAGCACGTCGGTCGAATCGCGCGCGTGCTTTTTCTCGAGCGCGCTGAGTACGGCGGCGAGATCGCCATCGGCCGCTTTGATTGCGCTGATCGCCTGGGGCGAGCCGGGGGCGAAGTTGTGCTGGGAGAAATCGGGTTCGCTCAGCCAGAGCAGCGAAAAGTCGGGGATGCCGTCGCGCCAGAGAAAATCGGTCAAGGCGCGGGTGGCAAACTCGCTGCGCTGCGCGCCGCTGGCGTGGCGGTCGTCCACGAATGGCCCGAGCAGTTTTGTGAGTGCATCGCGCGCCGTGGAATTGATCGGCGCCCCGGCAAAAACGGTGAAGGCGCGGTTCTGCATCGGTACTATCGTCCAGTCATTCTGCCGATCGAATAGCACCGCGACCGATTTCGTGCCGGCGAGGGCAACTGTTTTTCCAGCCTGCCGCAAGCGCTCGACGAACGTCGGTACAAGCAAATATCTTCCGCCGGAAATTTCATCTCCGCGCCGGATTGATGCCGAGTCGCTGGTGTCGATCGCCAGGCGCGGATTGATCCATCGTCGGAACTCCAAGTTCGCGCAAAGGCCGCTCCGATCCGGATAGCAGCCAGTGGCGAGCGCGGCGCCGTTGACGTCGGTCTCGGTCGGGTAAACGGAGTGATGACGGGTGAAGCGAACGCCTTCGCGCGCGAGCTGGTCCAGGGTGGGCGCGAATTTCTCGGTGGCAAAATCGGGGCGCATACCATCCCAGACGATGAGTACGACGTGGCGCGGTTCAGCAGCAACAGCAACAGCTTGAGTGGCCACCGAGAGAAGGAGAGCGGAAAAAAACACGACTGCGGGCATGAAGCGGCGCATTCGAGAAGTTGTATTTGAGAGACGGTAAACCGCAACGCGAGAATGGCGCCCCGCCGATGACTCGCGACGCTTGTCAGCCGCGATTTACACGCGGAGAATAGCGGCTTCGCATGCCGCGTTTACCAAAGCAGAACTACCACGATTTCGAACGCATTATCGAGCTCGATTTCCTCCGAGCGACGGAAGCGGCCGCGCTCAATTCGTTGAAATGGCTCGGGCGGGGCGACAAGGAAGCAGCCGACGCGGCGGCGAGCGATGCGATTCGCGGGATGTTCGACTTGATGAACATCTGCGGCGAGGTGGTAATCGGCGAAGGGATCAAGGACAACGCGCCGGGCATTTTCAAAGGCGAACAGCTGGGGACATGGCTGCCTGGTGCGCCGCAATTCGATATTGCAGTCGATCCGATTGACGGCACGACGAACATCTCGAAAGGGGCGCCGAACTCGATCAGCTGCATTGCGGCAGCAAGCCCGGAGCAAGGCGTGAAGGTGGCGCTGCGGGACGTTCCGTCGTTCTACATGCGCAAGCTTTCGTATGGTCCACGCGTGATCCAGTACATGCAGCGGCGCGGAGACAAGCTAGCGCTGGAGGCGCCAATCGCCGAGACGCTGGCGATCGTCGCGCGCGCATTGGATAAGCGTGTGCAGGACCTCGCGGTCATGATGCTGGACCGGCCGCGCCACAAGGAAATCGTGGAGGAAATTCGCGCCGCCGGTGCGTCATTGCGCATGATCGGCGATGGCGACATCGCCGCAGCGATCGCCCCTGCGATTGTCGAGAGCGGCGTGGATCTCTACATGGGAATCGGCGGCGCCCCAGAAGCGGTACTCGCGGCCGCGGCGCTGAAATGTCTCGGCGGCGAAATGCAGTGCAAGATGTGGCCGCGCGATGAAAAAGAGCGTGCGGCGCTGATCGCCGAAGGGAGCGAAAAGGATCTGGAGAAAATCTACTGGGCGGACGATCTGGCCAATGGCGAAAACATTCTGTTCTGCGCGACCGGCATCAGCGATAGCGCATTACTCCGGGGCGTGCGTTCCCAGGGCGCGACGGCCACCACCCATTCCGTCCTGATGCGGGCGAAAAGCCGGACGGTGCGCTTCATTCGCACCACGCACGACCTTTCCCAGAAAACAATCCGGCTGCGCTCGATTCACCGCGAGGCGCGCTTGTAGAGGCGGGTGTCCCCACCCGCGACGAACACCAACTCAGCTGCGAGGACACCCGCCACTACAACCCATTTTCCGCGCTCGACAGCGCGGCGGCCCTTAGTTCATCATCTCAGAAAACCTCGCCGTTATGAGACAAATTCCCAAAACTGAACTTTCGCCGGACAACGGCGCTGTTATTGACACGAAATGGAAAGTGGGGCCGCTGAGCTACCACGCTTGCGCCGCTGATGCGAAGGAGCATGCGAAAGGCATTGAGGGTAATCTACGCCTTCCTGAGCTAATCATCTACGACGGCACCGGTTTCAAAGGCGCCTACGCGCGCACCAACCTCAGCTTCCATTACCTGGGCGACTACTGGAATGACCGCATCAGCTCGATCATCGTCGTCAGCGGCGTCTGGCGATTTTATCGCGATGAATATTACAAAGGCGACCATTGGGACCTCGGCCCCGGATTTTACGAATGCTTCTTCACTGAAGGCGGGCCGGACGACGTGGTGAGCTCGTTTCAGGCAATCTCGTTGACGTAGCTCATTGCGGAAGGCGCAAGGCCGGCGGACAACGTTCGAAAATTATCGGCGCGGTGCCTGTCGATTGATCCTGAGCTGGAACAGCCTCGTAGCTTCGGCGAAGGTGTGCCGTGCTCAGTAATGATGCGTTGACAGACAAAGTCATCGCCGGCGAACGCATCACCGGCGACGAAGCACTCCTGTTGTACGGCTGGCCACTCGATGAGCTGGGCGCGCTCGCCGATCAGCGGCGGCGGCAGGCGAAGCGCCTCTCTTACAACAACAGCGGTAACGAGATCGTCACGTACATCGTCGATCGCAACATCAACTACACCAATGTGTGTAATGTTTACTGCAAGTTCTGCGCGTTCTATCGCACGGAAAAAGATGGTGATCATTACGTCATCTCTTTCGAGGAACTGGACCAGAAGCTGGACGAACTAAGCGCCGCCGGCGGCGTGCAGATTTTGATGCAGGGAGGTCATCATCCGAAGCTCGGCTTCGACTGGTACATCGCGCTGCTGCGGCACATCCGGGAGAAATATCCGCACATCAACATCCACGGATTTAGCCCGCCGGAGTTTCAGCATTTCGCGCACGTGTTCGGGATGCCGCTGCGAGAGGTCATCGCGGAATTCAAGGAGGCAGGGCTGGGCTCAATTCCAGGAGGCGGCGGCGAGATCCTGGTCGATCGTGTGCGCAAACGCATTTCACCGTTGAAATGCGACAGCGAACAGTGGCTCGAGGTCATGCAAATTGCGCATGAGCTTGGGTTGAAATCGAGCGCGACGATGATGTTCGGCCACGTCGAAACGATCGAGGAGCGGATTGAGCATTTGCAGCGAGTACGCGAGCAGCAGGATCGCAGCGGCGGGTTCACCGCGTTTATCTGCTGGACATTTCAGCCGGAGAACACGGTGTTGAAAGTGAAACAGAAAACGGGCGTTGCGGAGTACTTGCGGATGCAAGCGCTGGCCCGAGTATTCCTGGATAACATTGAAAACATCCAGAGCTCCTGGGTGACACAAGGCCCGAACATCGGGCAGGTCGCGCTTAAGTACGGCGCCAATGATTTCGGCAGCGTGATGATGGAGGAGAATGTCGTCAGCAGCGCGGGCACGACGTTTCGGCTCAATGCGCCACAAATCGAGGCGCTGATCCGCGATGCCGGGTACGAGCCGCGGCGCCGCAACAACTGGTATCAGCTGCTAAATTAGGCCGCGCCGCGCCTCAGGCGCCTACGCTCAGGACCTGGCGGCCCTTGTAGTAACCACACGAGGGACAAACGGTATGCGACGGCACGCTGCTGCCGCACTGCGCGCATTTGTTTAGCTGCGGCGCGTGCCAGCGATGCGTCGCCTTCCGAGTACGCAACCGCATCTTCGAGGTTTTGCGTTTTGGAACTCCCATGCGAGCCGTTTAGGAAAGCAGGAAATCGGGAAATGGCAAACGCGTCATCCCGTGCGAAACGAAGCGCACGCGAGAGATCCGGCAAAGCTAAGTACCGCGACATCGTTCGACACCGCTGCGCTGTACGTCCCGATCAGCCTGGCTTAGCGGCGCGTCTTTAGCTGGTCCAGCGCACCCCAATCGTGCTGCCGTTTCTGAGCCGCGGCGCGGCGTGCCGCCACCGCGTCTGTCGTTGTTTGCCCCTTGTCGCCAGCGCAGACATTTCCGCCATCGCGATCGCAATGCGGATACGGCGGCAGATTGAGAAGGATGTCCTCCCTTAAGTACGGAGAGATATCAACCGCTTCCGGCCCGGTAAGCTCGGTATGCAGCGCGAAATCCGGGACATGAATCTCATGCGCGAACCGCTCGAGACATGACACGCACTCGAGCTCGACTGTTTGCTGCAGCGAGCCCTGTAGCCAAAGCGCGCCGCCAGACACCCCCGCATTCAAGTCGTACTTAAGCGGCCCGACACAGCGCACGTCCGGCACATCAGCCACTACGCATTCCTCGTCACCGCGCAAATGCAGCCCCTCTGGCGGAATCTGACTAACATGAATTTTCACCCGTCCCTCCTTCGCCGATCATCCCCTGAATTTGTTCGCGAGCGCCTCGACGACTGGCCGCGGCACAAACGCCGAGACATCGCCGCCGAGCCGCGCGATCTCCTTCACGATACGCGAGCTGAGGTAAGTGTATTCCTCTTTCGGCATGAGAAAAATCGTTTCCACGCGCGAGTCCAGCTTGCGGTTCATCAGCGCCATCTGGAACTCGAATTCAAAATCCGAGATCGCGCGCAAGCCGCGGATCACGGCACAGGCATTCGCAGCGGCGGCGAAATCGACGAGCAAGCCACTCATGGGAGCAACGTGTACTCCGCGCGCTTTGATCGCGTCCTGCAACATCGTCACCCGTTCATTCGGCGTGAATACCGGCTGCTTCTGGTCATTGATGGCGACGGCCACAATCACCTCATCGAAGAGTTTTCGCGCGCGTTCGATCACATCGAGGTGGCCGTTCGTCACCGGATCAAAACTGCCGGGATAAATCGCGCGGCGCATGGCGCATCATTGGCCGGGTTCATCGCTTTGAAAAGTTCCAAACCACGAGCGCGCTCAGGCGCGATTTGCCCGTAGGCGTGTGCCGCAACGAGATTTGCCGCAAATGCAGGAGTCTCCGCTCTACCGCAGGGTCGCTGTCGCCAGCACGTTTTCGCCGCGTTTCGAGCAGGTGCTGGCGGAAGCGAAACGCATTTGCCAGCGTTTCGGCGCAGAGCTGAGCCTGATCTACGTGGGCGAAGAGTGCGATGATGTCGCAGCGCGGTTTCGCGAAACGCTCACCCGGCTCGAGCTGCCCGGCGACTCACCCATCCACTATCAGAGCGGCGATCCCGCCGAAGCGATTTTGCGCGCCATCGACCAGAACCAAATCGAGCTGATCGTCGCGGGCGCTCTGGAGAAGGAAGTGGTACTTCACCCCTTCCTCGGCAATGTCGCGCGGCGTCTTCTTCGCGACGCCAGCGGCTCGGTCATGCTTTTCACCCGCCCCGAGCTCGAGCCCAGACCGCTGCGCAACATTGTCTTCGTTGCTGAGTACACCGACCATGACCGCGACGCCCTTCGACGCGCCCTCCGCCTGGCAGCGTCGGAAAAATCCGAGCGGCTTTATGTGGTGCGGGTCATTACCACATTTGATGAAGCGCGCGCGGCACGGGACAGCGGACGCCGGCCAGAACAGGACGAGGAAGAAAAGCTGGAGCAATTCGTGTTGAGCATGGGCCACACCGATGTGCCGATCGAGATCCGCTGCATACGCGGGAACACCGGTTTCGCCGTCGCGGATTTCGTGAAATCAGTGGATGCCGATCTGCTCGTGATTCCGGCAGACCGCGAGAAGAATGCCGGGCAATTACCTCCAAAGCTGCAATGGCTCGCGGATGTCATCCCGTGCAATCTTTGGCTCATCCGCTGACCGGGCGTAGGGGAAGCGGCGGGAGCAATGGTTTTTCCTTCCGTGCTCCCGCTGAAGCTCTAACATCGTCGGCGTGATTGATCAGTAATGGCTCTGCTCGGTCGCGAGCGGCAGCCGTTCGTGAGTTTAACCATTGCGGCAGCGATCGGAATCGTCCTTGCTGATTGGTTTCCGGCCCTTAATTGGTGGCTGCTCGTACTCACACTGTGCGGCGCCATCGCGGCGTTGCATTTTCAAACGGCGCCGCTGGTGCTCGCCGTGGTCGGCGCAGCCTTCTTCTGCCTCCACAGCTCGCGTGTTCTGGGCACACCCGCTGATGCACTGGTGAAATTCGCCGGCAACGAAATCCGGCCAGCTTCCATCGAAGGTATCGTCGAGGAAGAACCAAAGGTTCAGGCAAACGGCGGCGCGACATTCCGTTTGCGGCTGAAACAGGCGCGCATTGGGGACGAAACTCTCGCCACTGATGCCACGGTTTACGTGCACTGGCGCGGCACACCGCAGCCCGGCGACGAGCTTGCGCTTTTCGGCACGATCGAGCCGATCGCGCCGCCGCGTAATCCCGGCGAGTTCGACATGCGCCGCTATCTTTTCCGCCGCGGAGTCACGCGCGCCGTTATCGTGCGTTATCCCGAGAATGGTCACATCGTTCGGCATGGCAGCGCATTTTCGCTTCTGCGCGCGGCAGCGCGTTCGCGCGATTGGATGCAGCGCACCCTCAGCCGCGGCATCGAAGATTCTCCAGCTGCGACCGGCCTGATCTGCGGCACGTCACTTGGGCTGCGACATCAGACGCCGGAGGACATCGAAGAGCCGTTTCAACAAACCGGCACGCTGCACCTGTTTGCCGTCGCCGGGCTGCATGTCGGCATTGTCGCATGGCTGCTTTGGACGGTTGCAAGCGTGGTGCGCATTCCGCGCAAAGTCGCCACTGCCATCATTATTCCGCTGCTCTTTTTTTACGCCGCGATCACTGGTCTGCACACGGCAAGCGTTCGCGCTGCATTAATGGCTGCGCTCCTCATGGCGGGGATATTCTTCGATCGAAAGGTCTTCGCGCTGAATAGCCTTGCCGCCGCCGCATTCATCATCCTGCTCTGGGATTCCCATCAGCTTTTTACCAGCGGCTTTCAACTCTCGTTCAGTGTGGTCGGGTTCATCCTCATCTTCGCTGCGCCATTCTACCGATTGTGCCGCCGCGTCGCTCAGCCCGATCCGTTTTTGCCTCCCGCGCTCTTCAGTCCACTTCTGAAAGTACGGATCAAAATTCTCGACGCACTTGCGCGCGGCGCCTCCGTGTCGCTGGCGGCGTGGCTTGGCTCTTTGTTATGCATTTACTGGTACTTTCATCTCGTCACGCCGGTCTCGCTTTTCGCGAATCTCGCTGTTGTCCCAATCGCGTACTTTATCCTGGCGCTCTCGCTCTTATCGCTGATTGCGGCGCCGCTTTCCTCCGCGCTCTCGATTATCTTTAACAATGCCAATTGGTTGCTCTCCCGCGTTGTACTCGCGCTCGTACATCTGTTCGCCACCATTCCGTACGGACACATTTATCTGCCTGAGCCAGGCGCATCGCGCGCGGCCGTCAGCATGACCATTCTCGATGAAGGCACCGGCGGCGGCGCGCACATTCGCGCCCACGGCTATGATTGGCTGATCGATTGCGGCAGCGCGCGTACTTACGAGCGCACGCTCAAAGCTTATCTGCACAGCCGCGGCCTCAAGCGGCTCGAAGGATTGATTCTCACCCACGGCGATTCGCAGCACATCGGTGCTGCCGGCTCCGTCATTGGCGATTTCTCGCCGCGCGAAATCTACGATAACCCGCTTGGCGTTCGCTCGACGCTGCAACGAGAAATCGCCCAGCGTTTCGCTCCGCAAATTCTCACCCGCGGCGACGCTCTTCTTCTGGGGCGCGACATCGAGGCAAGCATTCTTTATCCGCCATCAAACCTACGCGTATCCGCCGCCGACGACGCGCCGCTAATCATCCAAGTAAACGTCGGCGACAAGACGAATGTCTTGTTTGAATCCGATGCCGGTGCGGATGCCGAGGCAGCCCTCGTGGCTTCCGGTGCTGACCTGCAAAGCGATATTCTGGTGAAAGGCCAACATCATCACGGGAGCTCCGGCACGCCGGCGTTTCTGGATGCCGTGCGGCCGAAACTAATTATCGCGACCTCACGCGAGTCACCCGTTGCGGAACAAATCACCGACGAATGGAAAAGAACTGTCGCCCAACGCGGCATCAAGCTTTTCGCCCAGGACGAAACGGGCGCCGTCGAGATCACTTTCAGCGCGGACGGGCAGTGGAAGGCCCGCAGCTATCTCACCGGCGAAACTTTTCGCAGCAGCAGCCGGTAAATCGGTGCGCCGGCAGCCGCGAACTGCTGCTCAAATTTACTTTGCGGCAATGCCATCCGCTCTGCCGGCGTGAATGTTTCAGGCGAGATCAGTCGCTGTATTGCCCGAAAATATTCGGCGTGATCAGTGGCGACGTGAAACAAACCGCCCGGTGCGAGCGCCAGGTGCACAGAGCTGATGAATTCCGCAGTGACGGTGCGCCGGCGATGATGTCGCCGCTTCGGCCACGGGTCTGGAAACAGCAGGTGCACGGCCGCTACCTGGTCAGCCGGAATCAGACGCGCCATGGCGTAAATGAGATCAACGCGGAAAACGCGCGCGTTAGGCAAACCGAGCCGCGCGATTCTGCGGCAAACCGCATCAGTGCGCCGGGCGAGACGTTCGATGCCGAGAAAATTCCGCTCTGGATATTGAGCCGCCAGCACGGCCAGAAAAGTACCGTCGCCGCAGCCGCCATCGATCTCGACGGGCGCATTCCGGCCGAAGATTTCGCCGAAGTCGAGTGGCTCAACCGTTGAGCCAGGCACAAATTCGACGGCCGCTTCGTGCGGGTGCAAAGTACGACGCATGTTTGCACGCAACCTACTCGTACTCGCAATCATTCTCGCCCCGCTCATCGCCCGCGCGGAAACGCGCACCGCCGTGTTCGCCGGCGGCTGTTTCTGGTGCATCCAGCCGGCGTTCGACGAAGCGCCGGGTGTGCTGAAAACAACCGTGGGCTACACCGGCGGCACGGAGCCAAATCCGACTTACGAACTGGTGAGTTCTGAACGCACAAAGTACCGCGAAGCGATCGAGATTGTTTACGATCCGGCGAAGATTTCCTACGCCCAGTTGCTCGATATTTACTGGAAGCAAATCGATCCTACGCAATCCGACGGCCAGTTCACGGATATTGGCCCGAGTTATCGCGCCGCCATTTACTTCGCGAATGACGAGGAGAAGAAAATCGCCGAAGAGTCGAAGGCAAAACTCGCCGCGTCTCATCGTTTCGATAAACCAATCGTCACCGAAATTCTGCCGGCGATGAAGTTCTGGCCGGCCGAAGATTATCATCAGAAGTACTCGCAGAAGAATCCCGCGCACTTTGAGGCCTTCGAGGTTGGCTCAGGCCGCGAGGCATACGCGAAGAAAAAATGGCCCGGGGAAAAAGATTCATCGACAACGCAACACTGAAGCGTTGAAGTGCATGCGATGGCGCTGATCACCGATATGACGCGCGACTGCGAGGGTATCCTGCAAGTCGGCAGCGGGAAAATCACTGGTGACGAATGTGTGCAGGCGAGTCGCCGGGCGATGCTTCTCTTCCAGAATGCCCGGAATTTCCGCTACGAGTTCGTCGATTTCTCAAACGTGACCGAGCTTGAGTTCAACCAGGAGCATCTTGCCCAGGTGAAGGAACAGGACCGTGCCATCGCGGCGGCGAGGCCTAACGCGGTGGTGGTGATCGTGGCGCCGCGCGACGACTTTTACCAGATCGGCAAACGCTGGGAGCATGAAGTACGCGAGCTTGGCTTGAGTACACATGTCGCGCGCGATCGCATGGAAGCGCTGGATTGGCTGCACCAGATTCTGCCCGCGCGCCGAAACGAGGAACGCGCCGTTTAGCGGTCGCGCAGACTCGCCACCCAATTTTGCAATTCCGGGAGCGGCAGGAAATTGATGATGCGCTCTGGCCGGATCTTCGCTTCTAAGGCGGCCGCCAGGCCGAGCTCGATGAACTCGAGCTGCCACGGATGATGTGCATCAGTTCCTAACGAGATAGAGCAGCCTTCGCGCTTCGCCATCTTGAGCAAGCCGAGGCTTAGGTCCTGCCGGTCAGGATAGCTGTCGATCTCGAGCGCCTTGCTGGCTTTCGCGGCCGCGGCGAACACCCGCGGCCAGTCTGCCTTTAACCCGAGCCGGTAATTGTAAATACGCCCGCGCGGATGACCCAGGATCTGGATGTCGCGATTGCGCAAGGCGGCAAGATAACGCGCCGTCTGATCTTCGGTCGTGCGCAGCGAGGAATGAAATGAGCCGAGAACGATATCGAGCCGGGAGAGCGCGGCGGAATCCATGTCGCCTTCGCCGCGCGGGTTCAAGTTGAGCTCGATCGAGCGCAGCGCCCGGCATGAGCTGCGCGCGTTGGCCGCGGCAATGTCGCGCGCCTGTTCACTCAATTGCTGCTCGTCGATGCCGCCGGCAATCTTAAGCCCTTTCGAATGATCGGTGATGCCGATGTACTCGTAGCCGCGCATCGCGCCAGCTTCAGCCATTTCCGCGACGCCGCCGCTGCCATCGCTCCATTGCGTGTGCATCTGTAAATCCCCATGGAGCCGCTTCGCCCAGTCGGGCGTACACGCCAGCAAATCACGCGCTTCGGCGAGCGAAAGAAAGTCACGTCGAATCTCAGGCGCGCGGACGCGTGGCGGGTGTTCGATCCACTCATGAATGCGTTTGGCGAGGAACGGTCCTACGCCTGCGAGGCCGGTGAGCGATTCGCCTGAAGCAGCCAGCTCTGCCGCTTCCCGCGGCCAGAGAAATGCCGCCCGCGCCGCGCGCCGGAACGCACGCACCAAATGTCCCTTCGCGTTTTCGGCCTCGCGCGCGAGCAGCTCACCGATCGCGCTGTTTGTGATCGGCGGAACGCCGGCGCGACTGCCGGTCGTCGGGATCTTCTTGTCCTTTGCCGCCATATGCACGAATCAAACGATCGCCGGCGACCAAACGGGCACAAAGCACCCTCGTACTCAGACGAAGTGCACGCTCTGCAAAAGTACTCGCGCCGCCGCTCACGAGCTGATGCGCATCGGCATCAGCACGTAAAGAAAAGGCGTTTGGATTTTTAAGACGCCGGGGCTCATCTCATCGATCAAATCGAGGAACACTTCGTCTTCGCCTAGCGCGCGCAGCGGCGCCATGAGGAACTCCGGGTTGAAGGCGATGGAGAAATCGCGGCCTTTGTACTGCACCGGCAACGATTCCTTGGCTTCACCCACTTCCGGCGTGTTAGCGGTAATATCGATGTTGTTCTTGCTGAAGTTGAGCTTGATCGAGTTTGATTTATCGCTGGCCAGCAGCGAAACACGCCGCAGTGAGTTGAGGAACGTTTCACGCTCGAGTGTGACGCGCTCTTTCGCTTC
>JAFASN010000123.1 GCA_019244415.1 Verrucomicrobiota bacterium
AGAGGATTATGGTGTACTTTACGCCGCGCTTGCTAGACGCCTGCATCGCCTCGCGCCGGAGCTGAAGCTCGGGGGACCAAGTCTGCAAAACTTCGAAGATCACCTCCTTGCCTGGCCCGACCCGGCCGGAAATAGTTCATGGATGAACCGGCTGCTAAGTACGATTCGATCAGAGAAGGTTCCGTTCGATTTCTTTTCCTTTGAGTTCTATCCCTTCGACAATGTCTGCGCGGACGCTGCGCCGCAACTGGCTGAAGTTCCGGAACGGCTGCGCGCAATGGTGTCGAGCTTGCGCAATGATGGCGTGCCTTCGACCATTACCTGGCTGATGACCGAGTTCGGCTACTCGGTCTTTGCCGGCCGCGCCGAGGTGCAACTGGAAGGCGCATTATTTCAAGCTGACGCTCTTGGTACTTTTCTTAGCTGCGGTGGAACCACGGGATACCTGTATGGCTATGAGCCTAACTACCTCGTCGACGAGCTAAATTGCTCGTCCTGGGGGAACCTCATGATGTTGCAGTTCGCCAGGCAGGACGGCAATTTATTTCGGCTCGCCACCTATCACAGTGCCCGGATGATAACAGAGAGCTGGTTAGGAGCGCGGGGCGAACGCGTCGGGATTCATGCCGTCACGACTGAGCCCTCGGATCGAAACTTTAGCGTTTATGCTATACAGCGGGCGAATGAAGAGTGGGTGTTAATGCTGATTAACAAATACAAGGACCGGACAGTCCGCGCGTCAGTAGAGTTCGTGGACGCGGGCAAGCCGGCGATGTCGTTCACCGGGAAAGTCGATATGGTGCAGTTTTCGCGGGAGCAATATGTATGGCGCGATCAAGGCGCAGATGGACAACCTGTTCGGAGCGAGCCACCAAGTCACCGCGAGGTAGTTGCACACGGTGGCTTCGAGTTGCCGCCCTACTCACTGACCATAGTACGCGGGAATATCAACCGCTAGGCGCGAACAGGAACAGAAGCAGTACGCTCAAGTTTACCCCAGCTAACCCATGCTCCTTTAACGCCGCGGAGGATCGCCTTCCAAATGCAGTAGCTTAACATCGGGCGATAGATCAGGCGCATCGGAATGATGCGCCACGCTTGCAGGACATTTTCACGTTCAAGCAGGCATGCCAGGGTGGCAAGAATGACATCAGTAGCAAGAAAGATGATGACGAAAGGCAGAACGGCGCGCCAGGCGCCGAACGGAAGCGAGAAGAGCAGGAATAAATCTACCGCCGGAGTGATTGCCACCAGGATGATCTGGAAGAACCAAACGCTCGGCAGGCTGAACCAGCCAAGCGCGCGCCATTTCGGGTTGAACACCATATCGCGATGCTTCCATAGGCACTGTAATGTGCCGTAAGCCCAGCGAAATCGTTGCACCGATAATCCGCGCACCGTTTCAGGAGCTTCCGTCCACGCGATCGCGCCCGGAACATAGACGATGCGCATCCGCTCCTTGTGTAAAGTAAGCGTCAGATCAGTGTCTTCCGCCAGCGTCTCCAGGCTCAACCCGCCGGCGCGCGCAATTGCTTCTTTGCGCAGCGCGCTAATCGCGCCTGGAACTACCGTGATACAATTCCACTTGGTGTAAGCGCGCCGATCAAGGTTGAAACCGACCGTGTACTCCAATGACTGGCACCGAGCCATGAAAGTACGCAGGTTACCTACCTTGGCGTGTCCGGAAACAGCGCCGATCTCGGGATCAGTGAAAGGCGCGAGTAGTTTCCGGATGGTATCGCGCTGACAGTGAGTATCCGCGTCAATAAATACAATTAGTCCTGATTTTGAGGCGGCAATGCCACGCTGAAGTGCGCGCGCTTTCCCCCTATTTTCCTGCTGGATCAAGCGCACGCGCGAATCCCTTTGCGCGATCTTTTCTACCTTATCCGCGGTCGAATCAATAGATCCATCATCTACGACGACGATGTCCAGAGTACCGCTGTAGTCGCTTTGCAGCAGCGACTCCAAGGTAGCAGCGATGACCTTCTCCTCGTTGTAGGCGGCGATCACGACACTGGCCGGCTCAGTCATGTCCCGCCCGGGGCTAAGCTTGAAACGATAGGCAAGGAGAATAACGATAAGTGTCCGGATGATGACGAGCGCCGTCGCGACAATCATGAAGGCCCAGAGAAACTCTTCCACGGCATGAAGGATGCGAAAGCCCGTGCTGCTAATGTAATGAGACATCGTCTGAGTAGTTGCCAGCGGCGGCATGACGGCGTCGCGTGTCGTGCCCAGCAGCGTACTTAGAGGCACGACGGTGTCGCCACGCGCCTTTAGGTACTGAAGTATTTGGGGCAACGCCTGCACTGTCTCGCTGCGATCACCCCCGGCATCGTGTAGAAGAATGATGCTACCATCGTGGCGTTGCTGTTTAATACGCTGGAGGATCACGTCGGCGCCCGGTCTGGCCCAATCCTGCGGGTCAATGTTTTCCAGCACGCAAAGGTAGTTCAGCTCCTGCGCGATTTGCAACGGAACTAGCTCCGAGACAGCCGACGGCTGCGTATCGGCCGCGTACGGCGGCCGAAAGAAGGTCGTAGCGCGGCCGGTCAGCGACTGAATGAGTAACTGTGTTGCATTCAATTCGAGCCGGACGTGTTCGGGCCAGCACAAGGCGAGGTTCGGATGGTAATAAGTATGATTACCAATCTCATGGCCTTCAGCTACGATTCGCCGAACAAGATCCGGGTATCGCTCCGCATTTACTCCGACGACGAAGAAGGCAGCTTTAACGTTCGCTGACTTGAGTACGTCCAGGACCTTGGGCGTCCAGACTGGGTCCGGGCCGTCATCAAAGGTAATGGCAACCTGGTGCGGTCCACCTTCCCCCTGATGGTATAAAGTGGGGAACTCGGGGAACTTTGTGTACTTAGCCGTTAAGTAGTTATTTCCGTCCACGGCAATGCGGCGCGATCCATCGGCGCGGCTCTGATCAACCGTGACAATTTCCCCTTCGCCGACATCAGTGATGGTGTCAGTGCCTCGTAGCGTTTCCAGTTGCGAGCGCGTCTGGGTATCTATTTTGAAGCCGGGCGGCAGGTTCAATGCATCCCAAATCGCGGAGTCTTCGCTGCCGAGCCGGTAAATACCAAAGCCACCAGCTTTAGCGTTACGCACCTGGCGCAGCTGGTTGGCGAAAGTATCTACATCGAGGAACCACACCGCGTGCTCTTTATCTCCGTCTTCGTAGTAGAAGTACGGACTGTAGTCTGGGCCAGCTACTTCCACCGAAGCAATGTCTGCGCTGCTCGCCCTGCTCATCGCTTCGGGGAAGCTGATGAACTCCGCTTTTTTGCCGCCGACAACCCAGTCATACCCATAGCTGCCTAGAACGATGACCCATTGCTGCGGGTCCGAGTCCTCCAGGAGGACGTGGAGCCAGCCCTCAAACCAATCTCGCGATCCGAGTGGCCCCGGTGGATCTACATCGGAAGTTTCATCAAACAACATCGCGACAAAGCGGTCCACATAGTCGGATAGCTCATCGAAATCGAGGTAGTCGAGCTCCTGGCCGACCGTGACACAAACCCACAGTTGTTTGCCGTCATGATGAAGCGCATCAGCAAACTTCTCCAGTAATGCGGTAAAGTCTTTCTTGTAAGCTGGGTCGAGTTGCTCCCAATCGACGATCACGCCGGCCGCGTTCGCCTGGCGCAGGACGCTGAGCACATTGGCGATGAACTTATCCTGACGCTCTGGTGGGCCGTGCGCGACATTCTCGACCGCCTCCGGCTGCCAGGTATCACCGACCTGATTAGTCAGCAGCGGCATGAGCGCGATGTTCTTAGTTTGCGCGAGCTTTGCCACCCGGGGATCGGTGTCGGTCTGGAGATCGCCGGTGCCATCAATTATCGACATCCATTCAGGACAAACATGAGTGATAGATGCAGCATGTTGTTCTAAAGAAGCGAAGCTGTACGGATCGCCGTTGGTATAGAAGGCAAGGCGCACTTCGTTTTCAGGTAATTTGCGGCGCGTCCGCGGAGGAGGGGCGATCGGCACGGGCACGACAGCTTGTGCCCGTTTCGCCGCGTCTTTCGCCGCCTGGAACTTCTGCCAGAGAAGAGAGTTAGGCGACGCCGCTTGGCCAGCTGGGTTCTGCTTCTGAATGGACTTGAGCTGTCCCTTCAACTGTCGTAGTGACAACGGCAGAGTCATTTGCGGTGCGACGAAGAGCGTCTGCACGAAAAGCACGACAGCGAAAAAGAGGAGCACGCCGGTGATGAGAAGAAACAGCCGCAGCCTGGGCCAGCGTTTCCCCAGCGGGTCAGCAAAAACAAAGGGCGTTACGCCGGGCGGCACGTCTTCAGGCATGGGCGCGACTCTGGGCAAAGGTCCATGCGCCGCGACGTTGCCGCATGGACGCCTTTTGCCTGGGATTCAACGGATCGGGAAGGAAAGGTCGTAAGCTCACGGCACGTTTAGACGCAGCGCGAACTGCGTTGTTGAAGGAAATGTAAAGCCGGTGCTAAGGCTTCACAATCGGGGGAATGATATCTTCGGTGTCGCCAGTATCGATGCCTTCAGTCAGCCTGCTGTGGCGTATGCCGTAGAAGAAGTAAATCAACAACCCAAGCATGAGCCAGATGAAGAATCGGAGCCATGTTTCGATGGGAAGACTTAGCATCAGGGCGAAGCAAAGCAGGACTCCGAACAGCGGAAAAAGCGGGACCATCGGGACACGGAATGGTCGTGGGCGAGCGGGATCTTTTCGGCGCAAAACGATGACGCCACAACAGACCAGGATAAAGGCGAAGAGGGTGCCAATGTTCGTTAGATCGGCGAGGGAGCCGATGTCCGTCAGCATGGCGACGCCGCCGACGGCGATGCCAGTCCAGATCGTCGTGATGTGCGGTGTGCGGAAGCGCGGATGAATGCGAGCAAAGTAACGCGGCAATAGGCCGTCGCGAGCCATGGCCATGAAGATGCGGGGTTGTCCAAGTTGGAATACCAGAAGGACGGAGCTCAGGCCGGCGAGCGCGCCAGCGCTGACGAGCGCCTGCGCCCAGGGTTTACTGGCAAACGCGGTCGCGACCGCGGCGGAGTCGCCGAGATAAACCGTGTACTTTTTGATTCCAGTAAGGACGATCGACATTAAGACGTAAAGAATGGTGCAAATGATTAAGCTCGCGATCATGCCAATGGGCAGGTCGCGTTGCGGATTCCTGGTCTCCTCTGCTGTGGTCGAGACTGCGTCAAAGCCGATAAAAGCAAAGAAGACGATCGCGGCGCCGCTCATGACGCCGCCGAAGCCACTCGGCGCGAACGGCTGCCAGTTTGTCGGATGAACCATGAAGGCGCCGAAGGCGATGACAAAGACAACAACGGCTACCTTGATCAGAACAATGGTGGTATTTGCGGTGGCACTTTCGCGTACACCGTAAATGAGGAGAGCCGTTACTCCGGCGACGATTGCGATAGCAGGAACGTCCAGTGCCATGGCGTGGCCGAAGATCTGCGGAAGCACGAGATGCGAATAGTATTGTGTAGCTTCCCCGCCTTGGGAAAGCTTGGTCGCGGCGGTAGTCGGGTCAGTAACGAGCCAGAGCGGCAACTTAACTGATCCATGACTCAGACTGTAAAGCAGCTTCACGAAGTAGTCTGACCAGCCTTTTGCCACCGCCATGTTTCCGACCGCGTACTCAAGGATCAAATCCCAGCCGATGACCCAGGCGATGATCTCACCCAGCGTGGCGTAGGAGTAAGTGTAGGCCGAGCCCGAGACGGGGATCATCGCGGCGAGTTCGCTGTAGCAGAGCGCGGCGAAGCCGCAGGCAACGGCGGCAACGACGAAGGACAAAGCCACAGCGGGACCGGCTGCGGGCCGCCCGAACACGATGGGAGTATGTTGCGCGACCGCGATGAGAAAATTGATGACAGGCGTCTTGGTAATCGAGCCACCTGCGTGTACTGCTTCACCGGCCGCGGCAGTTCCCGCGAGAGCGAAAATTCCGGCGCCGATGATCGCCCCGATCCCGAGGCAGGTGAGATCGAGCGCGGAGAGCGATCGTTTAAGACGGCGCTCGGGCGCTTCGGCCTCACGCATGAGCAGCTCGGGACTCTTCGTCCGGAAAAGTGCGCGCATTTAGTTACTCGTGAGCAGCGGGACGGATGGTGACATCGAGGAGTTGAATCGGTCAACCAATTCCTTTCGAGCGCGGTTTGCGGCCGCGGCTGATGGCGTGTCCTAAGCTTTACCGTAGGTAATGCCCGCTTTGTCGCTAAGCAACTTCATTGGAGGGTTGATCTTTAGTTCTATCGGCTTTGTTGCGTTCACCTACGGCAGGCGCATGGGCTACTGGATACCGATGCTTTGTGGCATCGGCTTAATGGTGTTGCCGCTATTTGCAGACGACGCCTTGCTGTTCGTAGCCAGCGCCGTCTTATGCGCCACGGCCGTCGTCTTTCGTCACAGCTAACCGCCTGATTCGGCATCGACGCTGCCCGGAAATGTTTCTAGTGTTCTGTGATGGACGATTCATCGCGCGCCATTATCGCGGAAGCTGGCACCACCGCGGTGTTGCAGCGGCCCGCCCGGCGGTGGTTTTCGCGTCGGCGGAAAGAGCGTACTTTCGCGCATTGCGAGAACTGCGGCGCGCCGCTGGTTGGTCCGTACTGCGCGCAATGCGGGCAGCACGCCATCGATTACCGCCGCTCCCTCTGGCGTGTGCTGGTGGATGCGGCCGATTCCTTCCTCAACTGGGACACGAAATTCCTCGGCACACTCGGCGTGCTGCTGACGCGCCCATGGAAATTGACTAACGACTTTAATGCCGGCCGCCGTGTTCGCTATGTGCATCCGCTTCGAGTTTACCTTCTGGCCAGCATCGCATTTTTCCTGATCGCGAAACTGGTGCACTTGAATCCCGCCGATGCCATCCGGTTCGATCCCAAAGATCGCGCCAAGCTTGATACAAGTCTCGCCAGCCTCGCCGCTGACCCGAGTTTCACGCCCGAGCAACGGGCCAAGATCGAGCAGGCGCGCGCAAACGTGGCACAAGCGACAGGCACGACCAGTCCCGAAGACCGGGAGCGGATCGAGGACGCGATGAGGACGTTGGTTAGCAGCAGCATCTCAGCCAAGCGTAAGCCGGCTGATCGCGCGAAATTCAACGCCGCCCTCGAGCGCGCGGCGGAAACGCCCGCTGCAAACTCAACACCGGCGCAAACACCCGTTCCGACTCCTGCCTCTTCGGCTTCGCCAACGAATTCCGCCCAGACGACGCCTGACCGCTCACCCATTCCTAACAAAGACGAGGCAAACAGCCGATTTGAAACCTGGCTGGAAGCACGCGTCAAAGCCAAGATCGGCGAGGGCGGGACGCACCTGCAACTCTTTCTCGAAACACTCCGCGACAACATGCCCACGATGATGCTTTGCTGTATCCCGCTGTTCGCGTTCGTACTAAAGGCACTTTACATCCGCAAACGACGATTCTACGTCGAGCATCTCGTTTACGCGCTGCACATCCACAGCTTCGCCTATATCGCTGTCGTGTTAATCACATTGCTCGACATGGGCGCGGTGCGCTGGGCCGGTCACACCGCCGCAGGGCTGACTATGAAAATTCTGGCCACGATCGCCACGGTGCAGATTTTTATCTCGATCCGTCGCGTGTACCGGCAGGGCTGGTTCCTCTCTACGTTCAAATTCTTCCTTGGCGGGGTCGTGTACTTCCTTATCCTGGTACTTGCCGTCGGCGCGACGGCGTTTATCACGCTGCTACTTCCAGGCTGATCAGGCCGTTACACGCCCAGAATGGCGCGGACTTTCGCCAGGGCTTCTGGCAATCTGCTCGCGTCCTTGCCGGAGCCGCGCGCGTTATTCGGCCGGCCGCCGCCTTTCCCGCCGAGAAGCAGCGCCATCTGCTGGACGATGTCGCTCGCCCGCAGTTTTTCCGTCATCGAATCCGGCACGCTGGCGATGAGATCGACGCGGCCGTTCGTCGTCCCGGCGAGTACGATCGGTACTCTGCGTTGCATCTTTAGTTTTTCGACAACCGCTTGCAGCAGGGCGCCGTCGGCATTCTCGATCTCACGCACAATCGCCCCTTCGTTGCCCTGCGCGAGCTCGCCCGCCACTCTCGCGGCGCGGGAATGCAATTCTGCTTCGGCGGCTTTCGCCTGCTGCTTCTCCCTGTCGTGAACTTGCTCTTCGCGCTGCTTCAGTTGCAACGTGCGCCTGTCAATCGCCGCGACGGCTGACGCTGCATCGGCTCCAACAAACGCTGAAAGCGCGGGAAGGTCCGCCTGTTTTCTCCTGAGCGCGGTAAATTTCTCGTCCTGCCTGGCCGCTTCGCGTCGTGCCCACGTCATCACTTCGTCACCAGCAACCGCTTCGATCCGGCGGACGCCGGCCGCGATTGCTCCTTCGCTCATGATTTTGAAATAGCCAATGTCTCCCGTGCCTCGCACGTGCGTCCCGCCGCAAAGCTCCATTGAGTACCCGTTCAACTCGCGAGGTCGGCCGCCGATCTGCACCACGCGCACAATTTCGCCGTACTTATCGCCGAAAAATTGCTGGATATCCGGGCGCTGCTTCACCTCCGTGTAAGGAAGTTCCGTCCACCACACCGGCGCGTTCTCCGCGATGCGTTTGTTCACCAGCGTTTCCACATCGCGCACTTGCTCACGCGTGAGTGGCGCGCTCGAAAAATCGAACGTCAGCTTCTCCGGCCCAACGTAGCTCCCTTTCTGCACGGCATTTTTTGAAACCACTTCGTGCAATGCCCAGTGCAGCAAGTGCGTGACGGTGTGATGCCGCTGGATCGCAGCGCGGCGTTCTGCATCGACGGCGACGCGCACCGCGATTCCGGGTTGCAGTTCCGCAAACCCGGCGTTCTCGGGTAGGATGGGCGTCACGCCGGCCGGCAAAGGCGTCCCGTCTTTGCGAACTTCCCCTGCGACGAAAGACTCCTCAGGCGAGACGCCGGAACCGACGGACGAGACGCCCACCCTACCCGAGACGCGATGCACGAATACGTCGCCTCTTTTTTGCGTGTCGAGGATTTGAAGAGCCGTGTCTTGGAGGACGTGCAGCACTCCGCGGTCGCCCACCTGCCCACCCATTTCCGCATAGCAAGCGGTGCGATCAAGCACGACGTTCCACTCGCCGGGCGCGCGGCCGGACAGCACCGCTTGCACGACCGATTCCGTTTCAAGCGAGTCGTAGCCGAGGAACTTCGTCGGTGCGATATCGAGCTTGCCGTCTTCAACGCTGATCGTCTGTTTTTTCTGTGCCTTGCGCGCACGCTCGCGCTGCTCCGCCATCAATTGTTCGAACCGGGCGACATCAACCGTAAGTCCGCGCTCACGCGCCATGAGCTCCGTCAAATCGACCGGAAATCCCTGTTCATCGTACAGACGAAAAGCGAACTCGCCGGAAATGACATGCGCCCGCTCTTCTCCGGGGAGCGCACGCGACTCGCGTGAGGTGATCGGCGACCCGCCGATCACCCCGTCTTCTCTGCCATTCCCAACTCTTCCGCGATTTCCCTCCGTCCCGCGGCGAGTCGCCGCGACCGGCGCACGAATCGCGTGCGTTCGCCGATCCGGAGTCCACAACCAGCGATAATCCTCGCCGGGAGCGACAACGCCACTCTTCCACGGATTGCGGCAAACGTATTGGAATTTCTCCTGAAGGTCACGCTCCGAACGAATGACGCGATCGAACGATTCCTTCTCCCACACCGAACCTGATGCTTTGCGCAGCTGATTGATGCGGTGTGCGGAGACCGATTTGATTTTTTGAAGCAACTCAGAGACCGGCCAGAACACTGTTTCACCTGCTGCATTCGTTTCTTTCAGCTGAGGCTCGAACAGGAGATGCACATGATCCGGCAGCACGCACGCGGCGTAGAGCTCGATCTGGTTGTGTTCATGGGGAAAGAGGACGCATTCAAGTACGACGTCGCGCTCGGCTGGCGTGAGTGCTTTGCGCTCGCGCGTGGTGAAGGTAACCGCGTACTTTGCCCACGGACGCTCAAAGTGAGGCAGGCGACGTTTCGAGTATCTTATTTCAGCAGAGGTTTCCGGCGAGTCGCCGGAAACAGCACGCGAGTCGCGTGCGCTCCGCAGATACAGCAAACGCGCCACCTCGCGCTCGAACAGCTCGATACCGCGATCCAGCGTTTTGTTGAACGATTCCTCTTCGCGCCGGATCGTATCGCGCACGAGTTGCTGAT
>JAFASN010000002.1 GCA_019244415.1 Verrucomicrobiota bacterium
ACGCCGCCTGGTAAAGCGTGTGATCTTCAAAAGAATCTGGCGGCGGCGGCTTTTCATCCTGCTCTTCTTCTAAAAGCGCATCCACTTCCTGCGTCCAATCCTTGCCTTCCAGCAGCTGCGTCCAGCCCATCTCGCGCGCGATGATCTGGTCGCGGTTGGGATCATCGAGATACTTCTCCAGCAGCTCCATGTATTTCTCCGTCTTATGGTCCTGCTGCTGAAGAAAACGCTCCCAGTCGTACTCATCCCAGGCGCGTTCCCCTTCGCCGTCGAATCCGGCCATGGGCAACTAAACGCCACGAACTCAGGCGTTGCAAAAGGTAATTCGCAGCCGCCGCTGCGCTGTCATCCCGAGCGAAGCCCAGGGATCGCGTGAAGTTACCGCAAAGGTAAGGCGGCGGGATTCCTCGACTCCGCTTCGCTGCGCTCGGAATGACGAGCGCCAATTAAGGCGGTGCGAGCTGACGTTCGGTTTGCAAACGCAATTGGCCGCAAGCTGCCGCGATGTCATGCCCCTTTTCCCTGCGCAATGTCGCCGCCACTCCGGCATTCCGCAGAATGGCCAGGAACCGTTCCTGCCGATTCCGCGACGGGCGCGTCCAGCTCAGGTCGTTGACCGTATTGTACGGAATCAGGTTCACCTTTGCTTCAAACTCGCGCGCGCGCCGGGCCAGCTCACCCGCCTGTTCATCTGAATCATTCACCTGCGCGATCAGAATGTACTCAAACGTGATCCGCTGCTTCTTGCGCGCGGTGTAATACCGGCAGGCCTCGAACAACTCAGCCACGGGATATCTCCGGTTCACCGGCATGATCTGATTCCGCACTTCATCGGTCGCGCCGTGCAGCGACACGGCCAGCCGGATTTGCAGCGGCTGCTCCGCCAGCTTGCGAATCTGCGGCACGAGCCCGCTGGTCGAGACGGTGATATGCCGCGCACCGATGCCAAGCCCCCACGGGGCGTTGATGATCGCGATCGCCCGGATGACGTTTTCGTAGTTGGCCAGCGGCTCGCCCATGCCCATGAAGACGACATTATCAATGCGATCGCCGGATTCTCGCTCGACCGTGATGAGCTGCTCCACGATCTCGTCCGGGCGCAGGTTCCGTTTCCATCCTTCCAGCCCGCTTGCGCAAAACTTGCAGCCATAGGCGCAGCCGACCTGGGTCGAAACGCAGATCGTCAGCCGGTCCGAGCGCGAGCCGTAGAACGCGGGCGAAGCCGGGATCAATACTGACTCGATGAGATTCCCATCGTTGAGACGCAGGAGAAATTTGCGCGTGGTATCACGTGAGCCGAGTACGCGCACCACTTCGATGCTTCCCAGATTAAACTCGGCCGCGAGCTTGTCGCGCAGCTCCTGCGGGAGATCGGTCATTTCCTGGAAGGCGCGCGCGCGTTTGCGGTAAAGCCAGTCAGCGACCTGGCGGGCGCGAAAGCGGGGTTGCAGGCGCGTTTGGAGTTCGTCGAGCAACAGCGATCTAATCCCGGGCTTCATCAAGCGATTGGACTTCGGCGTACTTTCCACCTACAAAATATCATGCGGTTCCTCGCCATCCTCATGCTGCTCGCGGTCGTTCCAGCAGGCGCCCAAACACGAAATCCCGCCGCTGATCTCAAAGGCAAGCTCGTGACGGTGAAAAACAAGGCGGTGCAGCCCATCGATGCGACTCCGATCACGCAGGCAAAATACATCGCCTTTTACTTCGGCGCAGGCTGGTGCGGGCCGTGCCACAAATTTACCCCCGATCTCGTCGCGTTCTATAACGAGATGAAGCCGAAACATCCGGACTTCGACGTCGTTTTTGTCAGCCTCGATCATTCCGCGGCCGAGATGCAGAACTACATGAACGAAATGTCGATGCCGTGGCCGGCCCTTCGGTGGGACGCGGTGAAAACATCGCAGGCGGCGACGCTCTGCGGCCCTGGTATTCCGTCCCTCGTGGTCGTGGACAATGAGGGACGAGTACTCAGCAACAGCTTCGCAGGAACAACCTACCTCGGGCCGCACAAAGTACTGAATGATTTGCGCAACCTCCTGACTGCAGATACGGCAGCAGTTCCCGCCGCCACGGCGCGACCGTCCGCCGCCGGCACGCCGCCCTCACCGAGCGGCACTGATTGGGACAAGGTCTTCAAGAAACAGCCATAGCGCTTTCGCTATCCATTTGGCATCAGGCAGGCGCGGCCTGGAGTTGCACCGACACCGGTGCGGCTAATCTCCCGTAAAGTACAGCAGCGCTTCGTGAACGCCGGCGCCGAACTCGCGTTGCGCAACGTAACCACCAGCCGCCCGCACCACTTCTTTCACGGCGATGATTGCGTTCGCGGGGCACGCCGGCATTGCCGCGAAACGGCCGTCGAGCATTGAGAGATCATTGTGATGATCGCCCGCGGCGAAAATTTGTTCGCGCGGCATCTGGATGAGGCGCGCCAGTTCAGCGAGCGCCGCGCCTTTGTGGTAATCAGCGTGGCAGAAACGCAGGTAAACGCTGTTGCGCTGGTAATGAAATTGCGGCTGCTTCTCCCGTGCGCGATCGATGAAGCGCGTGATCAGGTCCATCTCCTGCTCGCTTTGGGCGACCAAGCCTTCCGGCCCTTCGCCCAGGTAAATGACGCGGGCGCCGGTCTTCTGGTTCACGAAATGGATGATCTCCGCCAAGATCGATTCCGGTGAATTGAACAGCTCCTCGTGCGCTTGCGCGCAACGCTCGTTCCAATCGCCGAACGGCTCCCATCGCAATTTACCGTTGCGGGCCGGGCGGAAAACGTCGCGCTCACTGGTCACGATAAAGTCCGGGTGAACAGGAAACTCGAAATCGAGCAAACCCGATTCGAGCAATTCCACCGAGCGGCCGGTGTTGATGGCCCAAAGTACGCCGCGGCGTTGTAATTCGCCAATGAGCCGCATGCAATTGGGGTCGAGTACAGGATTGCTGTCGTGCGCCACGAGCGTGCCATCGAAATCAGTACTGAGCAGTCGAAGTTCCCTCTGCATTCCCGAAGCGGCTAAGTTAGGAATTGATTTTCCCCGCGCAACGAACAACGGTTTTCATGCCATGAAATCCGCGTACGAGCTCGCCATGGAACGGCTGCAAAAAAGCGCGCCCGCCGTTTCGCTTACCGACGAACAAAAAGCGCAGCTGGCCGAGATCGACTCGCAATTTCGCGCCAAACTGGCTGAGAAGGAACTTTTCCTTAAAGACGAGATCGCGAAGGCGATTAGCGGCGGCAAGCTCGAGGAAGCGCAGCAGTTGCAGCAGCAACTCCAAACCGAAATGCGGCGATTGCAGGAGGACTGCGAAACGAAAAAACAGAAGCTGCGCGATTCGTTTGCAAGCTAACGATCGCGCGGCGCTGGAGAAAATCGCTGCGCCTGATCCGGTGCGGGCGCGGCTTCTGGGAGACGCATGGCTGCGCCATATGGAGCGCGGCGATTTCGAAGCGGCCTGGCGGGTCAGCGATGAAGTGCTGCGACTGCGGCGCGGGCGCGATTGCACGCATTTGCCGCGGCATTTCCAGTGGGTTTGGGATGGCCGATCGCTGGCCGGCAAACGCGTGCTGATTCGCTGCTATCATGGTTTGGGTGACACCGTCCAGTTCATCCGCTACGCACCACTGGTGAAGCAAATCGCCGCGCGCGTAAACGTCTGGGGCCAGCCTGAATTGCTGCCGCTTTTGCGCACGATGCAGAACGCCTTCGACGAGCTGCTGCCGTTGCACGATGGCACGCCCGATTGCGACTTCGAGTTGGATATCGAGTTAATGGAATTGCCGCACGCTTTCCGCAGCACTGCAAGTACAGTACCCGCATCAATTCCGTACTTTCATGTCACGCCTGCTGCCATATCTCGCAGCGATAATCTCCATGTCGGTCTTGTCTGGGCGGCGGGCGATTGGGACGAACGACGGTCAATTCCGTTCGAAATTGTTCAGCAACTTGCCCAAGCACCCGGCGTGACATGGCACATTCTGCAACGCGGACCTGCACTCGCGGAATGGAACAACTCTTTCGGCGTCAATTCCGGAACCGACGATGTCCTGCAAGCTGCGCGCGTAATTGCCGCGCTCGATCTGCTAATTTCAGTCGATACATTGCCAGCCCATCTAGGCGGCGCGCTCGGCATCCCGATCTGGACGCTGCTGCACGCGCAGCCGGATTGGCGTTGGATGAGTGATCGCGCCGACTCACCCTGGTACCCGACGATGCGCTTGTTCCGGCAAGGAAGAGCAGGCGATTGGCGTGGCGTACTTGCCGAGGTGCAAACGCAGCTCCGGTTATTGTCGTACTAATACCGCATGCGCCTGCACCGGCTGCGCTGCTCGAGACGTGTCCGGCAGGACTTCATACATGCCGGCCGCCTCGCGCAAATGAGCTCGTACTTCCTGTAGCCATTCCTGGCCCCGCACCGGCGCGCCATCGCGCCGCTGCACGCCGGAAAAGCGGCACCGGCGTTCGCCATTCGCCCAGCGCGAAATGTAAGTAGGTGAAACAAGAGCGCGATAAAGCGGGTAGCGGAAACCTTCCTCGGAAAGGGCGAGTAGCGGCCGCGGCGGAATGGGGGCGAAAAATGAATGCCCTTGCGTGTAAAGAACATCACCACTTAAGCCGAGCGCCGCGAGCAGCGTCGGCACGATATCGAGATGTGTTGTCGTCGCGCCCGGCGGAATCGGCGGCGGCGCGTTTTCCGGGAAATGAATCCAGCAAATTGTGCGGCCCTGGAACGCGTTCAGGATAGCGGCATGCGTTAATTGCCCGCGCTCCTCGAATTCTTCCCCGTGATCGCCGACCACAATCACGATTGTATTACGCCATGCGCCGTGTTCGTCGAGCTGGGCAAAGATTCGCGCCATCTGCTCGTCAATGTAATGGCACGCGTCCCGATAACGATTCCGCACGATCGTCATCTCCTCGCCTGAGCGGAGCACGTGTTGCGAAGCGTGCGTGAGGGGCGCGGGCTGAAACGGGGCGTCCCCTTTCGGGAACCAGTACGGCCAATGTGTCGCATCGAAGGGAATGAAGTCGAACGTCGCCGTGCCTTCGGCGAGAGCAGCATGATCGCTCAGGTAGGCATCGACCGTGGCGAAATCTTCACGAAACGGGCTGCCGCGGCGGATATTCGGCAATCGCATTTCTGGGGGAAGCAGCCGATCCATGCGCGCGTAATCGAAGTAGCTGCGTTTGCCACCGCTAAGGCGGTAATTGTTGGCGGCGAGCAGACGCAGCAGCGGCAATTGCGCATGACGTTCCTGAAAGTTCGCCAGGTGAAGACCGCTGAGGCCGCTGAGCATTGAAAAGACGCCGAACTGCGTGGCGTTTCCACCGCTCCAATGGTTTTCCGCAAGCCGAACCTGGAAGAGATCGCGTCGTGCCCAGAGTTGCGGCATGTCCGTGGCATTTGCCGCATCGAAGCGGAGCGACTCCACATTGAGCCAGAGAATGTTTGGCCGTTTTGGCAGCGGTGGAAACTGCATCTGCGCGAGCGCTTGGAAGTACTGGCGCGTGTTTTCCGCGGAACCGAAGTTCGGGATGCTAATCCGCGCACTGCCAAGCCAGGGCAGCAGCTCTTCACTTCGCAGCGGGACGGCGACGCAGTCATCATAGGCAAGTACAGCGGGCTGGTTGCGTTTTTCCTCAAACGCGATGTAGGCGCGGACGGGGAGGTGCAGCGCTAAGAATAACAGCGCGACAAAGCAGAAGGAGGTGAAACGCTGTCGTGGACTCGTTCTTCGCGCGATGGCCGCGGTGAGAAGAGCCATGGCAGCAGCGATGACGCATGCCCCTGCTACTGCGCTCCAGAATTCCGCCGGGGTTAAACCTACTTCACGGATCGAGCTCCAGTTCGTCAGCAGCTCAATGACGATACTAAACGTTAGTTCAATGCCGTAAACCCGATGAACTACCGCCCAAATGAGTAACCAAAACAACCAGAGAAAGAAAACGAAGTAGCCAACGAAGCTCAGCGTCCGTCCGATGCCGTTCCGCGGCAGAATAGCAACGGCCGTGACCAGAACGGCCGCGGGGAATAATCCCTGCTGCGCGAAAAACAAGGCGCGAAAACAATCAAAGAACGCTGGATAAACAAAACCGCTTCGGATTTTAACTGAAACGGCGGCGGCAATTGCAACACCGCCAACTCCAGCGAGCAGGGCCAGCAAGGGCCAGCTATATCTGCTCGTAGCAAGCTGACTTTGTGTCGAGCTAGCGTTCAGCTTTGCCTGAGTACGCGAAGAGGTGTCACGAAGTTGCTTCCGCGGGCGTGCTACTCGAAAGTTTGCGCGAAGGCAGATTGCGATCGAGGAAGCCAAGCATGTGCGCGTGCTCGATCACGCGAACATTCTCGTGCCTTTCTACTTCAGCGATTTGCTTCTGGAAAGCTTCCATTTTTGTCCAGTGCACCTTTGGCCGAAAATGATGCTCGGCGTGAAAGCCGTTGTAGAAGAAAATCCAGTTATAAAGCTTGCCGTAACTACTTACTCCCCACGCGATCGGCTTGTCCGGATTAGCGCCGTAGTGGCGGAAGTAGCCATTTAAGTAGCTGAAACAATGGCCGAGGTAGTAGAAAGGCAGAAAGAAAACTAAGTACCGCCAGTTCAATATTCCCATGATGACGATCGTGACGACAAACGCTCCCAGCTCGATCTTGCTCCAGCGCGCATCGTAATCGCTGCGCTTCTTGAGTTCGCGCCGGATCACCCCGATGCCATCGCGAAAGAAGCTGAGGAAGACGTAGCTCCACGGGTTCTCTGCCTCGCCATCGTGGCCATGTTTGTAGATGGAGATCCAGTCGATCGTTTCACCATTCTCGTCCGGCCGGTCGGAGTTTCCCTTGTGATGCTGGGTATGCACCGCATTGTAGTACGTCTGCGAGAAACAGCAGGCCATTGACTGAGAAACGCTGAAGAGCCGGTTGAGCAGCGGCGAGCGAAAGAATGGATTGTGAATGAAGTTATGACCGACGCCGTTGATGTTGGCGTTGATCATCAATGAGTAGACGAAGCCGATAATCAGCATGATCCAGAGCGGCGTCCGCGGGAATAGCCAGAACATGGCGAGGAAATAGGCTAGGTGAAACAGGCCGGCGAGCGCAGGCAGCGCATCCCAGCGTGTGTGGGCGAATACCTTCGAGTTCGTGGCCGGCCGTTCGATCCGGAAAATGTCCGCGTGCGTCATGGAGGAGCGGCGCTACCAATCGCGGAGCGGCGTGAGTTTTGCAAGCATTGCGGGCGCGCCGAGCCACCACGTGTTCTACGCTTAGGTGACCAGTTCCGGGTCGAAGTTGTTCGCCAGCAGTTGGTCAATCAGCTCTGTCACGCCCGCGCCATTCGGCCGCTGGGTCACGAAATCGGCGCGTTCTTTCAAAGTTGGCAGCGCATTCGCCACGGCAATTCCGCAGCCACAAATGCGCAGAAAGGCGTGATCATTTTCCGCGTCGCCCACGGCGATGACGTGCCGCGGTGAGAGGCCGAGCCGAGCCAGGCCGGCG
Source organism: Verrucomicrobiota bacterium (assembly GCA_019244415.1). GTDB lineage: Bacteria > Verrucomicrobiota > Verrucomicrobiia > Chthoniobacterales > UBA10450 > AV69. The sequence continues at coordinate 7,489 of JAFASN010000002.1, forward strand.
CGTAACCCTGTCGCTTTATTGACGCCGGTCGGCAGCACCATCACTGCGCCTTTGTTGAAGATCATTTCGAGTTCGAGCCCGAGTACTTTGATTGTTTGCAGCACTTGGTTTTCGTGCGGTTCGACCGTGGCGACGATTACGCGGCCGACTGACACCGGGACGCCGCGGGCGCGCAATTCCCGCACAAACCTCTCCGGCGGCGGTTCTCCTAATAGCCTCATGCGCCGGCTGCTCGGGCGGTAGAGTACGGCGCCGTTTTCCGCCACCACGAGATCGCATAGATGGATGTGCGGGAATACTTGGATGAGCTCGTCCAGTTCGCGGCCGGTCACCAGGATAAGGTTTTTCCCAGCGGCCCGCAGCCGCTCGACCGCTGCGAGGGTTTCGCTGCTCACGCTGCCATGATGTGCCAGCGTTCCGTCGTAATCAGTAGCCAGCGCTGAGTACGGGCGAATCATCAAACTCCCAGTTCTTCCAACTGTGCGCGAAGCCATCGCGCGGCATCCCACTCGTGCACGCTATCGCGCAAATGGCGCAGGCGTTTCCAGCGCTCCGATACCGGCATTTCGAGAGCCGATTCCAGGGCGCGCGCTGTGCCCTCGATGTCGAGCGGACAAACCAGTAACGCCGAATCGGCCGTGACAGACGCCACGCCCGCCGTTTCCGAAACAATGGCAACGCCCGGCCGCTGCGAGACGACAGCCCATTCTTTCACCACGAGGTTCATCCCGTCTTCGCGCGAGTTCACCAGGAGCACATCGCATTGCTCCATCGCGGCCAATGCCTGCTCGCGATCATTTGTGTAAAAAACCTCGATCGGCGGTTCTGCGCATTCGTCGGCATAGCGCGCGTTGACTTCGCTAATGGCCGCGTACACCGCATCGCGGTAAGCTCGATAAACCCGCAGGTCCGTGCGCGACGGCACGAGAAAGGCGAGGAACCGCGTGTTGCATCGCAAATCCGGGCGCAGCTCAAGTAATCGCGCAAAGGCGCGAAAGCCGATAAGCTGGTTTTTACTCGGATCAAGTCGATCCACGCGGATGATCGTCTGCTTCTCGGGCGACTGTCGAAGCCGCTCCCGCGCTTCCTGTACTCCAGACAATTTCATTGCCTGCCTGATCTCCGCCGGATCGGTGCTTGCCGGAAACGCGCGCACCCGCACACGGCGGCCATCGCGGGAAATCACCGTCCGATCTTTGTACTCAACCTCCGCGCCAATCAGCTCCTCACAGCAACTGAGAAATCTCCGCACGTCCCATTCGGTTTGCATTCCCACCACATTGGCGCCGAGCAGGCCCTGCAGGATTGTGTCGCGCCAGCTTTGTGGAATCAGCTTCAACGTGGCCGAATCTGGCAATGGGATATGGGTAAAATGCAGGCTTGGCGTTTTCGGGAATGCTTCGCGCAACAATGCCGGCAAGGGATAAAGATGATAGTCCTGGATCAGAAATGCGCGCGGCGTGATACCCGATTCCTCAATGGCGCGGCAGATGCGCCGGTTTGCATCGACATACCCTTCGCTCCAGGCGCGATGACGCTCCGGATCTAACGAGGAGTAGCCGAACTGTCCGACGAGATGATGTTGCAACATCCAAAGCACTTCGTTGCTGATCGCGCCGTAGTAATCCTTGTAAACGCGCGACGGCACCGGCACCGGTACTATGTGATGCTCAGGATCAGCCTGGTCGCTCGCCGTGGTGTATAACTCATCGCGCGCTTCCGCCGCCGGCGGCGGTTCGGAGACGCAGCAGAACCATGTCACGTCGTTTTGCCGGGCCAGCGGGTCGATCATCGAAACCAGCCCGCCCGATGCCGGCCGCACGTCCCAATGATCGTCCTTCCAAACGAAGTCGTTCGGCCCGCGATTGGAAACGATAATGATGTTGCCGTTCTTGCCGGTCATGCTGAGAGCGATAAGCAAATAAGCTGTAGCTGTTCGCCGGCAAGTGATGAATCAGAGAGGCGTTAACTGCGCTTTCCGTGCGATCAAAATACCAATCGCATGTTTCCGCCCAACTAGCCGTTAGAAGCGATCTCATAAACAATTCTGTCATTCTGAACCGGCCTGTAGGGCAACGATTCCTCGTTGCCGAACCTGTAAACCCCTCGCCAACCACGAATGGTTGGCCGACAGAAAACGCCGAAGAGAAATACTCAGAGATGTTTCGCTGCGCTCAACATGACGAACTGATAAATGCAACACGCGATGTGCTAGGGCGCGACCGCCGCGCGCGCCGCTGCGTGCTCGTCACTATCCTTCACATCTCATGCCGTACCGCCCAAAGATCGGCAAACACCGGCTTGAACAGCGACTCCTTCAGGAACGGCACACCAGGTGAGCCGCCCGTGCCTTTCTTCGCACCGATAGTGCGCTCGACGAGTTTGATATGCCGGTAACGCCATTCCTGAAGCCCTTCATCGAAATCAGTCATCAGCTCGAACAAAATGGAAACATCCGGCGCGCTCCGATACAGCCGAAGAATCTCGCGTTGCACCTGCTCGTTCGCCTCGTTCGGCCGGGTCACGTCGCGATTCCTTACCTCGGCGGGAATGTCTGCGCCGCGCGTCTCGAGGAAATCGTAAAAATGATCAATCACCGTGCGCTGCTTGATACGCGCGTGAAGTCGTTCCGCGCCGGGAAAATCCGGCTTCACATGGGCCAGCGCTGACGCGCGTTTGTAGCCCAGCAGAAACTCCAGTTCGCGGAACTGCACCGATTGAAATCCCGATGCGGTATCAAGGCGATCGCGAAAGCTGGAGAACGATGACGGCGTCATCGTTTCAAGAATATCAATTTGCCCGACGAGCGTCTTCATGATCATGCGGGTTCGCTTGAAGGAATGGATCGCGCCGAAAAGGTCACCGGCAGAGAAGTTGTGATTAATCTTCTCGAATTCGTGCAGTAGCTGCTTGAACCAGAGCTCGTAAGTCTGATGAATAACGATGAAAAGCATTTCGTCGTGCTCCGGCGGAGTCGACCGCGGCTTTTGTAAAGTGAGTAGCTTCTCGAGATCGAGATAGTTCGCGTAAGTGAGCGGCGGCATTCGCCAACTTCGTGCAGCAAGCGTGCTCGTCAAAAGCTGTACTTCAACTAAGTGACGCCGAAACAGCGCACGCCGCGGCGAACTCAGGCCGCCGGTACTGCGTCTGTGAGGCAGAGGCAACCATCGCGCAGGATACGGGCCCGCAATCCGCCGCGGTGGCGCAACAGCTTCTCCGCTCCGGGAGCGAACGCCTGATCCATCCAATAGCATGGCCGGCATCCTTCCACTCCGGCGAAAGCGACGCCGTTTACCTCAAATTCCTCGCCAATCAATCGCCTCAGGGTCCTGACCTTGCGTGATGACGTTGCGCCGAAGTACGGATGGTTCTCTGTCATAGACACCAAGTGCGTGACAAAGCATGCTGAAGGCTTACAGCTCGAAAAAGGTAAGCTGACCCTTGTAGTTGACCTTGTAATCGAAAAAGCGATCACCGCGAACACCGTGTCCCGCAACGCATTCAATGGATTCTACTTCGATCATGCCATGATTACCCGGCAGCTTCCTTTGATGGCCGAAGTAGTTATGACCAGCTGAAATGTATAAGTGAGCGACTTTCATGTAATATTGTCGTCACCGCTTATTCGTCGTACTCAGCTAACTTTTAATTAGTCTTATAACTGTCAACGCGATCACAACCAGAATTAGTAGAGCGACGAGGCTAATCACGAAATAGACGATCCGATCCTGACGTTGTGCCCGGCGTGCGGCCTGCGCGTAGGGCATGCGGGTGAACGTCACCATCGTGTAAAGCGGAAGATATTTGCCCCGAAAAGTAGCTTCAAGAAAATGGTCCAGCTTCTTTTTTGCCCGAAACGCGCTGGACGCCGTCTTATCGCGCATCTCGACAAAATTCGAGATGGCAAGCTCCGCCAGCGCGTCGGTGTTTCCTTTGCGGCGGCGAAAGTATTCTGCAAAGCCGCGCGCACGATCGTCGCCGAATTCGCTGAGGCACTCGTCCATGACGACGCAATCCTCAAACGCGGCGTTCATTCCCTGACCGTAGAATGGAACAACAGCGTGAGCCGCATCGCCCAATAGCACAACTTTGCCTCCATAGTACCAAGGCGCGCAACGAATGGTGACGAGCGATCCCGTGGGGTTTTGCCTGAAATCATCCAGCAACTCGGGCATGAGCGACACCGCATCGGGGAACTCTTGTTCAAAAAAGCAGCGCACGTCGTCATCGTCCTTCATCGTGGCGAAGCTGCGCGGCCCTTCAAACTCCCAGAATAAAGTACAGGTAAATGAACCATCCGGGTTCGGCAGCGCGATCATCATGAAGCTTTTACGCGGCCAGATATGCAGCGCATATTGTTCCATCTGCCACGATCCATCGGCAGCCGGTGGAATAGTTAGTTCCTTGTAACCGTGAGCGAGATAGCTTTCATCGAAGGAAAAAGCTGGTTCAAGCTTTCGTCGCAGTGATTCGCGCACTGCCGAAAATGCGCCATCTACTCCGATGACGGCATCGCCTGCGACCTGGAAAGACCTGGAAGCATCGGCAATAGTAGCAGTCGGCGTATCGCAATCTACTTCAGTACAATGATGACTAAAGTGCACCCGCACATTTGGGTATTTCAAAGCCGCTTCAATGACGGAGCTGTTCAGAGCAGCGCGCCCGATGGAGTTGATGCAGTTACTCGGGTCCACGTCGTATGGGGCAAAATGAAGGTCGCCGGACTTATCGTGGATCATACGGCCGCGCATGGGGATTGCGTACTTAAGTACGTCAGCGGCGATACCTAGCTGGTGCAGCGCGTGAATGCCTCGGGTTGAGAGAGCAAGATTGATGGAGCGGCCCCCGACGAAGTTGCCGGCGCGCGGATCGGCGCGACGTTCGAAAAGTTCAACTTCGTAACCGCGGCGGCCGAGGTAAGCGGCCAGCAGACCGCCCGCCAGGCCACTGCCAATGAGGACGAATTTCGCTCCCATCGTTAAGTTAAGTACAAAGTACGCCGCGGCGGGGCGTTAGCTGTACTTGTTAGATCTCGAAAATCGAGTGGAATTTGAACCGATAAATCCAGAGAAGAAACAGCGCGAGCAGGGACACGATGAGGCCGAGTACCAGGCCACTGGGCGCCATGAAGATGTGGAATAATACGATGTTAACGATTATCGGGCCGAGCAGAGTGAGCCCGAGCGCAACGAACCGCGGGTGAATAAGCAGGCACAAGCCACCGAGCACCTGGAGCGCGCCGATGGCATACACGTAACCGCTATTAATCAGCGCGCCGATGAAGGCTCCAGCATTGCCCGGCATGGGCTGCGCTGGAATAAAATGCACGAATGCGTTCGCGCCGAAAACGATGAAGATCAGGCCGAGAATGATGCGCGCGATGAGAATGGCGTATTTCATAGGGCGATCATACACGGTGGCATCATCACTGCTCAAGCAAGCAAGAGAAGATGGAATCAGAGCAGCAATCTGACGGCACAAACTGCCTGCAGTTAAAAGCGATCCTGGTGGTGGACGACGACCGGCAGCTTGCCTCGGCCTTGCAGTGGATCCTGGCGGAGGAAAACTATCTCGTCGATGTGGCGTTCGACGGCGAGCAGGCGATACTCAAGGTGAAAGCGCACCAGTACGATATTGTTATCTGCGATCTGAAGATGCCGCGGCTACGTGGTGACGAGTTTTACCTTAGAGTGAGAGAAATTCGGCCGCAGCTGGGAGATCACTTCATCTTCATCACCGCTTTTGCGGCGGAGCCACATATCGCCCGTTTCTTGAACGAGCACGAAGTAAAGTACCTGGTGAAACCATTTCCGGTGCAGGGTTTGATCAGGTGCGTGAAGGATCTCGACCACTAGAAAGCCATCTCGTAAATCTTTGTTATTTTGTCGGTTAACCGGAGGGACACATCTCTGACTAGTTCTGCTCTCGTGAATCCAGAAACAGATTCGGCAACGAGGAATCGTTGCCCTACAAGCTTCCGGCGCGACGTCGTACTCAGGTTGCTCGCGGCCGCCAGTCATTTGTGCGAACCAGAGATTCTGTAGGCCAACCATTCCTGGTTGGCCAGGGTTCGAGGTTCGCCAGCGAGGAATCGTTGCCCTATAGACGGGTTCAAAATGAGAGAACTGTTTATGAGATGGCGTGTAGAACCTGTTATGGCGCGGCGAGTAACTGCGCGAATCGCCAGACTTCATGGAAAGTGTTGTAGAGAGGCGCGGGAGCGGCGCGGATCACATTCGGCTCCCGGAAATCGCATCTCACACCAGCTTCTTCGAGTCGCTGGAAGGCTCCCTTCCCCTTCTCCTCGTACAGAATAGACAACTGGCTGCCATGCGCAGTCTCTTCGGCCGGAGTGATCACTTCTAATCCGCCGGTACTATTATCTGTTAGAAGGAACCTCAGATAGCTTGTTAGCTTCAGCGACTTTGCACGCAATGACTCCATCGCGCCCGCCTCCTGGAAGAGCTCGAGGGAAGCGCGCAGCGGCGCCATCGACAAGATCGGTGGATTACTTACCTGCCATGCGTCAGCGGACGCAACTGGGATGAACTCGGGTTGAAGATGAAGCTGAAAGCGGGTATTCGGATCATTACCAAACCAGCCCGCCAGGCGGGGTAACGCGGTGTTGGTGGCATGACGTTCGTGCACAAAAGCTCCAGCAACAGCGCCAGGCCCGGCGTTCAGGTACTTATAGGAACACCAGACCGCGAAATCGACATTCCACTCATGTAACGAGAGTGGGACATTCCCCACGGCGTGGGCAAGATCGAACCCTGCGACAATGCCGTGGCGCTGTGCTGCGGCCGTAATTGCGCGCAAATCGAATAGCTGGCCGGTAAGGAAGTTGATTGCACCGAACAGGACAGCCGCCAGTTGTTCCCCATGCTGTTCTATCGCGAGCTCGAAATCTTCCGGGCGCAAAGTAGACTCGCGTTCGCGGGGTCGCACGAGCACGAGCGCGGTACCGGGATCAAAGCCGTGATGCGCGATCTGCGACTTGATGGCGTAGGTATCGGAAGGAAACGCCGGCTCTTCCATGAGGATCTTGAAACGAGACCTGGTGGGGCGATAGAACGTGGCGAGCATGAGATGGAGATTGACGGTGAGGCTATTCATGCAGACCACCTCATCTGGCCCGGCGCCGACAAGGCTGGCCAGCTGCTCGCGAACCAGCTCGTGATAACTGTACCATGGTGCGTCTGGCGAATGATGCGCCCCGACAGCTTGCGCGGCCCATTGGTCAAGCTCGTGCTCGACGATAGCGCGGGCGCGCTTTGGCATCAGCCCAAGTGAGTTTCCAGCGAAATAGATCAGCGGCTGGCCGTTTGTCGTTAGCGGCAGATGAAACTGCTCGCGAAACTGGCGCAGGGGATCTTCCGCGTCGAGTTGATGGGAGAAATCTTCGTCGGCGGAAAAGGTCATGACGAACTGGAGATAACCTCGATTGGGCGAATTGTCAGGCAGCCGGCGGTACTGTCATCAGGTCGATGGTGGTGCCATCTGCGTCACGCATGTAGATGACGCGTTTGCCGCCATTAGGCGTCGGAGACAAGAGTTTGCGGTTTTCCGGCAGCGCGCCAGCCGGCGACAGCGGCTGCGGATTATCGCGTCGAGATTCGTGACGGTGAATGCGACGTGAGCGGAGCCTACGTCGCACGGCCACGGGTTCCATGCGCGCGCGCTCAGCGGGTGCAAGGTACTGAAGGAGTTTCAATCTTGTAGCCGTAGCCTTTCAGCACCGCGATCAAGATATCGGCTCCTATGATACCTGTGACTTCACTGGCCAGTTTACCCGTGTGGTGGGCGCGATAAGAAAGCTCGAAGCCGAGTACATCTTCAGAAGAGCAACGACTTCCGATCTCCGAGACGGTGATCCCGGCCACTCACCCTCACGCCGCTGCTTCTTGCAGCTCGGGCGCGAGCGGCATGTAGATGGTAAACGTGGTTCCTTTCCCGAGTTCGCTCTCCACCTCGATGACGCCGCCGTGTTCCTGCACAATTCCGTGCACGACAGATAACCCCAGTCCGGTGCCATGATCTTTGGTGGTGAAGAATGGGTCAAACACATGCGCAATGTCGGCCGGGTTAATCCCTTCGCCGCTGTCGCGAATGGAGACGCACAGCGCTTCGTTCACCTTCGCCCCATCGGCCGAGACGCGCGAGATGAGTACGTCGCCGGTTCGAATCGCCGTCTTCACCGTCAAGTCTCCGCCGCGTTTCATCGCGTCCATGGCGTTAAGGATAAAGTTTAGAAATACCTGCTCGAGCTGATCCGAGTCGGCGCTGATGGTATCCGGCTCGGCTTCGAAGTGACGGATGACGTTCACCTGTTTCTGATACAGCCGGTGCTGGAGCAGCGTGAGCGTCTTTTCGAGTACGGCATGGACATGGGTGGAACGAAGGAGCGGCTTGCTCGGCCGGGCGAAACGCAGCAGTTGATTCACCAGGGTGTCGATGCGCCCGATCTCGTGCACAATCAGGCTCGAGAACGTGTCGCGAAAATCCGACTCGGCATATCGCTCCGGCAGTAACTGCGCGAAGGTCTTGATCGAGACGAGCGGATTTTTAATCTCGTGCGCCATTCCCGCTGAGAGCGTGCCCAGACTCGCCAGCCGGTCCGTGCGCCGAATCTGCTCCTCCATCTTTTTCAGATGAGTGATGTCGGTAATGACCATGAGTACACCCAGCAGCTCGCCTTCCTGCCCGTGAAACACCGCACTGCTCGCCCGCACATAGACGAGGTCTTCCTCCTCACGCTCGCTATTGCTCCCATTGCTGCCGTTGGTGGAAGTAGCGCCGCTATCGCTGGTACGCGGGAAGGATCCTTCCCGATCCTCCTGCCTCGAGCCTGTGGCAAACGTGCCGAGAATCACCGCGCGCAATGACTCAGGTAAATCGTTAATAGTCCGTTCGTGGCGAGTCTTGGGAAGACCGATGATCTCTTCCGCTTCCTGGTTAAAGACGGTAATTCGCCCATCAGCATCACACGCAACTACTCCGGTAGTAAGATTCTCGAGCAGAATATCATTGTAGATTTTGGCGTTCTGTACTTCGGTGAAGAGCTCGGCGTTTTCTACCGCTACGGCTAATTGCCCGCAAAGTACCTGCAATGCATCCTGCTCCATCGTGCCATAGATGCGGCCGGAAAGCCTCGTCGCGAGCAACATGATTCCGACCAGGTGCTCGCGCGCATAAATACCGAGAGCGGCCGCCGCATTTAAATCGAGCATGCGCTTTTTTACCTGCTCGATGACCGGAGTAGGCCTGACTCGATGCAGCTCATCCAGGATTAAAGGCTCCCGATGACTGGTGAGGTAATGCACCAGCGGTCCATCGCTGGAGACAAAAGAGTTCAGGCGAGCTGGCTGGGGTAGTTCACGCGGGTATTTCCGCACAAACTCTCCTTTTTTATTAGCCAGATAAATACTAACGGAGTCAGTGCCGACCGCTTCGGCGATGGTAGTGGCAAAACGCCGAAGTAGATCATGCAAAGTCGTTACCGAGCTAAGAATAGCTGCCGCCTTGCCCATGGTCGCGCGGAAGTCGAGGCCTTTCGAGCCGATAAATAACCGATCAGCCAACCGCTGCGAAAATCCGCGCGCCGGCGCCATGGCGAACGCGACGACGACTGCAGCTATGAGATAAGGCGCCGACGTATTCTCATGAAGCAGCGGACCTAAACCTTCTTTTACAAGCCAGAGAACCGCGCTGTAAAGCGCAACCAAGTATGCTGCAAGAACGAAGTACGAAAGAAGACGGCGGAAAAAGATTCCGATCTCCATAATCCGTCGAGTTGCTATCCCGTAGGCAATGATGAGACTGAATAGCAGGATGCGAAACGGGGCGAACCAGATTAGCCGCCCCTGGTTCACCACAAACCGTAGGAGATATAGCGCAAGAACAGAAAACAGGGTCGATGCGACACCGATCAGAATGAAGCCTAATTCGGCGCGTTCGCTACCGGCAGTACGCTTTAGACCGCGGATGTAATTGACGGTGACGAGTAACCCTGCTCCTGCGAAATATATCCCGTACAACGGCGCCGCCACTCCGTAGATCGGCGTAGGACCAAACGCGGGACCGTCTGCGGGGCGTAACCCGAGTTCTGCTCCCCGCAGGAAAAACGGTGTGAAGCAAAATAGAATTGCTCCAGATGCGGCAAGATTCCAAACCCACGACCGCTTGATCACGACGAGACAATGGTCCTGCCTTTCGAGCATCGATAATCGTAGCCAATTGAAAGCCGTCAGGATAAGTACGCCGCCGATTGACGCGAGTCGCACGCTGATCTCCGCCACGCCCGCCGACGAAGCGGTGAGTCCGAAATACAAGCCGCTTAACCACACGACGATTGCGGATGAGAGTAGGAGAAAGCACTTGTTAGAGCCACGACGCGGATTTGCGTGAAATACCAAGGCCCCCAGCGCGAACTGAACAGTCAGCGCGGTTAGGATTGGTATTGTAGCCGCGTCCGTTTGCACTAACCGCGATCTAAGACCATCGACGTGGCGCTACCCCCGAGACCACGCACATTAATCAAAACACAATCAACTTTGCTCCTTCGCGGTGTTTTTGGAACAAAATCTAAATCCAGATTAGGATCCGGAACCTCGTAGTTTGCCGTGGGCGGAATTACTCGGTTTCGTATCGTAAGTGCAGATGCAACGAATTGAAGCGGGCCGCCAGCGGCAAGGGGATTGCCCGTCACGCCTTTGATTGAGCTAATTGGAACCGACTTACTTCGTTCTCCGAAAACATCTTTTACGATCGAGGCTTCAGCTGCATCGAGCACGTAATCGCCCGGTCCATAAGCACAGATGTAGTCGATATCATCGAGGCTGTGGCAGGCGTTCGCGACGGCGAGGCGTATCGAATCGATTAATCCCGAAGCTAACCGGTTTGGGTCGGGATCACGTCGCTTTCCATAACCGGTGACTTCCGCATACCACCTTGCGGCACGAGCTCGCGCAAAGTGCAAGCTCTCAAGTACGCATACTGCTGCGCCTTCGGACAGCACTCCCGATTTACGGAAGCAGTCGAATGGCTTGCTAGCTTTCTCGATATCGCCGTTATGCGAGTTGACCAGCCCACTGGCGATGAAACTAGACATGACCAGCGGGGTAATAGGCGCATCTGCCCCGCCGGCGATCGCGACATCTACTTCGCCGGACCTAATCATCCATGCGGCGTCAGCGATCGCATCCAAGCCAGAGGGACATGCTGAAGAGACAGTAGCCGCGTTAGCGCAACTCCCGATGCGATCAGCTATTACGCTAGCCGGCGCCGACGGTATCGAAGCGGCAGATGTGGTCGTCGCTGCGCGGTTCGGACCAGCGCGCCTCGTGTCATCAAACGCACGCTCTACAACATCCATAGCATTCATGCTGACACCGATAATTACAGGAGTGGGACTGGGCAGATTATTCTTTGCAATATCCAACCCAGCATCTTCGAGTGCCATCATACTCGCGGCGTATGCTAGCTGCGTATGCCGTGCCATTCGCTTGGGTTTTAGTTCGGGCTCGATGAAATCGAGCGGGTTAAAGTTTTTTACTTCGCCGGCGATGCGGCTTTTGAAGTTGCTGGCGTCAAAGAGGGTGATCGGGCCGATGCCGCTGCGGCAGTTGAGCAGGCTATCCCAGAACGCTTCGAGGCCGATGCCGTTGGGGGCGACGACGCCCATGCCGGTGATAACGACGCGGTTACGTTTGATCATTGGTGACGAGTGATAACTGACGAGTGACCAGCGGGCGCGACACAAGCGCTAAGAGCGAGAGCGGGGGGCCGAGGCGAAAGAGTAACGGCCAAGGACGCGGCGACAGCACAGGACACGAGCGGTTTTCCTCCAGAGATTCTGGCCATTATCGATTTCGCAGCCAAGTTATTCGCACTTATTCACAATTGTTCACTTATTCACAAGTGGCATTTTGTAATAGTACGAAAATTTTTTGCGATCCGCTGAATCGAAGACCAGGGGAATTTCCCGTTCAAGACAGGCGCTTTACGGAAGAAAATGCCTGAGCAGAAAGGCAGCTCTCGGACCGTCTGCGCGGAGATGCTGCGGGTTAGGGAATGTTGTAAACTTCGATTAGCCCGGTTCCGCTCGTGTTGTTCTTGCCGCGCACGATGGCGGTGTAGCTGCCCGGAGCAAGGCTGGCGACGATTACTGACTCGAGAGGATTCGGGGGCGCGAGGCCGTACTGACTTTGAATATATGCCTGCTGCGATTGCTGGGAGGCGTCGTTGGTCTGCCAGTTGTCGTTGGTAGCGATGAGAGTGCCATTTCCATTGTGCAGTTCCAACATCGGGTCGGCGAGCACGCCGGTAACTCCGAAATTACTCAGCGTGGGCCCGAGTGCGCGAACGAGAACGTCCGCGCCGTAGCCGTTGCCACCGCCGATAATGAACCCTGCGATCATTACGTCGTTGCCGGTGGAGACGTAACCGCGCGAGCTGATGTTGGTGAAAATCGATGCGCCTGCTGGCGTAAGATCATAGAGATCGACGAGTCCCTGGCCGGACGTGTTGTTCTTGCCGCGCAAGATCGCGGTGTAGCTTCCCGGGTTCAGCGTAATCAAAATCGCTGACTCGAGATCATTTCCAGGCGCAAGGCCGGTGGCCTGAATTGCAGCCTGCTGGCTTGTACCGTTCGAATTAGTTTTCCAGTTGTCGTTCGTCGCGATGATCTGGCTACCTTGATATAACTCGAGGGTAGGATCAGCGAGCGCGCCGGCGAGTCCAGTAGAAGGGCCCAGCCCGCGAATAATCACCTGCTTCGGGCCGGTGCCACCAATGATAAAGCCCGCAATAAGTACGCGATCGCCGGTTAAAACGTTCGCGCGGGTGGAGATATTCTGGAGGTGTGAAGAATGCGTCGCGACACGCACGTAGTAAATGTCTTCCTCACCATTGAAGGTAGCGCTGTAAGCGACGTCGCCTCCGGCAGGATCTGAGACCATCGCGATGTAGTCACCGATCTTGTTTTGGTTCGGATAACCGAGGAATGGATTAAAGGCCGGGCTGACCGGTACATTCGGCGACCATGTCTCTCCGGCGTTGACGCTGTAAGAATAAAATAGTTGCGAGTCGGTGTTGTTGGCGGCGTTTCGGGTGTCATACCAGACGGCATCCAGCCGGCCGCTCGGTGCGAGCGAAAGCGTGCCGAACCAGTGCCACTTGGCGGGGTTTACCGCGTCGTCATTGACGCGCACAGGCGCACTGAAGCTGTGCCCGAAATCGGTGCTGCGCACAAACATTACGTCACTCCCGCTGGTGAAGCCGGTGGGTTGCACGCTCGCCAGCATGTAAACGTCGTTGGCGTGGCTGGTCGGCGAACGGTCGGCCCTGAGGTAAATCTGCCCGACGAGACCCACCGGATTGATGGGTTCACCGGAAACAATGTAGCCGCCGAGATTGACCGGCGTACTTTGGTCAAATGTTGGAGAGACAGCGGCGTTCCTCGCGTTAACCGAGCGTTCGCACCAAATCTGGTTCGTATTCGCGTCTACGCCGCCGAGATAGAGATTGCCCGCCGTATCGGTATCAAGCGTTCCCCAGATGGGGGAGTTAGGAATATTGACGGGGTATGACCAGGTCACACCGCCATCAGTAGAGCGGTTGAATTGAAGTCCATTGAAGTTATTGCCCGCTGTACTCCACCATTGATACTGGAAGCCGTGCCCGCTGCTGTTCGACTTATCGACCATGAACCATTCCTTGTCGCCGCCATCGGCAGCAGCCAGTCGCGTCCACGACATTCCGCCATTCAATGAGTTCCAGACGTCGTCGTAGAAATTCTGAAGGAGACTGAGATAAAACAACTGGCCGGAGCTATCTGTGTCGAGGACGGGATCGCTCCGGAAGACGTTATTCTGGAGTACGCCGGGGAAGGTCCAGGAAGCGCCGCCATTAGTACTAAAGGCGTAGCCAGCCTGACGGAAATTCGAGGCCACGCTGTTGAACTGGCGCCAGCCGATCGCCATGTGATTATGATTTGTCGGATCGACTGCAATCGACGGCTCATTCGCTGCGTCACCGGTGATGTTGTTGCCGTTTGCGTCCACGTTGACCTGGATGCTGGTGAAGCCGTTGAAGTGGGCGATGGCTTGCGGTGAAACGCCCAGTCGAAAAATGTAAACGGGCGCGTCCTCGTACTTTTCGAGCGCCTCGGTCGGGAGCGGTTTGTGCGGCGCGGCGCGGACGGAAACTGCCGCAGCGAGCAGGAACAACGAAGTGGCAATGCTGGTGCTCCACCGCTGCCAGAGCCAGGAATGCTCACCGAGACGACGCTGCATCATCCGCAATGTAGATGGTTACGGCTGAATTTCGAGCAAAGTCTTAGAAGACGGGCGCCTGAGTACAGGAAGCACTCAGGGTTCGACCGGCGCGGAGCCAACCGGCGATGGTGTCGGCGTCGGCGTGACGTTCAACTCCTCCGGCGCAGGAAGCATCGGCGTTTCCGCACGCGACATATCGAGCGTGAGTAACGGCGCAGGCGAAGGCTCGTTTGCGTGCGCCGCCAGTTCGCGTTTCTGACGGCGGTAATCGGCCAAGATCATCGGTCGCTTCTTCGTTTCGGCGAGCGTGCGGAAATTCTCAATGCCCGAGCAGATTGCTTCGGCCAAATGTTTGCGCCAGTCACTGCTGGCGATGAGGCGACTCTCGCCACGCTCGGTAAGGAAACCGCCTTCGACGAGTACGGCTGGGATTTTCGTCAACCGCAACACGGCAAATCGCGCACGCTTGATTCCGCGGTCGAATTCACCGATCTGCCCGACTAACGAATGATAGATGCAGGTCGATAGTTCGATGCTGGCCGAATCTTTCGCCGTGCCGTTTTGCAGGTTCACTGACGCGAGCGTGAGCCCATCTTCATAGGTGGATGGCGCGCCGCGCGGTGTGAGCGAGTAAATCTCAAAGCCGGTCGCCGCCGGGTCGCGGTCGGTGGCATTGAAGTGGATGCTGACGAACAGTGAATCGCTTGTCTCGTTGGCAATGTGCGCCCGTACTTCGAGCGGGACAAAAACATCGGTTTCGCGCGTCATGATGACACGAAAGCCTTTTGCCTGAAGCATGGGCCTGAGCTGCCGTGCAACATCGAGCGCGTAATCCTTTTCATAACCGTACGGGCTGATGGCGCCTTTATCGAAACCGCCGTGGCCGGGATCGAGTACGACCGTACGCACGTGACCGAGGTTTTGAATCATGTTTGGCCTGAGCTGCGGCTCGAGCGTCTTGGCAAGATCGATGCGCGAAACCAGCACTTTCCCCTCGTGGACAATGACAGGGAAACTGAGCCAGTTGCGCACGCCGTTGAGCAGCGCCTCGCGACTGTCGATCATCAAGCGCAGGTCGTTTTTGTCATTGACGAGGCGCACCGTTTTACCGTCGTAAACCGGAGCGGGAAAGCCGTAGAACCGGGCGACGTTATCGACGGAAAGGAAATCGCGGTTGCCGATCTTGATGACTTTCCACTCCACGGCCGCTGAGGCACTGGCGAGGCAAGCCGCGAACAAAAGTACACGAGCGATGAGCCGCGGCATTCGTTTGAGAAGATGCAGGATAAATGCCAGCAGGGATGCTGCGCGCCATTGGGCGGTCCGGATTTGCTCAGCAGTCATTCGCACGTGATGCAATGTAATCGACTCGCCCGAGTAGTCACGTCAATCGACGGCTGGGAGACGCCGAACAAGCGAGCGCATTTGGTTCCGTGAAAAGAATACGCAGCGTTGGACAAATCCGAGTTTTTCGGTTCATCTTCACGCATGCGTAAGCTCCTGTCCGTCGTCATCATGCTCTGCACGGCAACTCTTCTCCATGCGCAGAGTGAATCGCAAAAACCGCAGCCGCTCACCTCTGCGACGCCGCCGCCGAATGTGCATGACGCCGAACATCCGGCCACCGCGGAAAACTCGCCGCCGCCACCCACCTCGGAAGACGTGCACGCGCACGCGAACGGTGCGCCGGAGCCTAAGGTCGAGAAAAATCCGCCGCCGCTCGACCCCAAGAACATGGATACGGCAGTGAAACCGGGTGACGATTTTTACAAGTACGCCAATGGCGGCTGGCTAAAGGCGAACCCGATTCCGCCTGAGTACGCCCGCTGGGGCAGCTTCAACGAGCTGACGGAAAAGAACAATGACGCGCTGCACGAAGTCTGCGAAAAAGCGGCGAATACATCGGCTGATCCGAAGCTCGCGCCGGATGTGCAGAAGGTTGGTGATTTCTACGCCAGCGGCATGAACGAGCAGGCCATCGATGCGGCCAAGGCCACGCCGTTGGAAGACGAATTCAAGATGATCGACTCAATCAAAGATCGCGCTGATGTACTCAAGGAGATCGCGCACCTGCACAACATCGGAGTAGAGGTCCTTTTCGGCTTCACCTCCGGCCAGGATGACAAGAACAGCACCATGGTGATTGCGCAGGCTTACCAGGGCGGCATCGGGTTGCCCGACCGCGATTACTACACCAAGACCGACGAAGCTTCGAAAAAACTGCGCGATCAGTACGTGCAACACGTGACGAAGATGCTGACGCTGGCGGGCGAGACGGAAGCCGACGCGGCGCAGCACGCCCAGAAAATCCTGGCCATGGAAACGGCGCTGGCGCAGGGCTCGCGCACGCGTGTCGAGCTGCGTGATCCGGAGAAGAATTACAACAAGATGAACGCCGACGGGCTGCAAAAGCTCACGCCGGAATTCAGGTGGGAAAACTACTTCGGCGACATCAAACTGACAAATCCCGGCGATATTAATGTGGGCCAGCCG
>JAFASN010000133.1 GCA_019244415.1 Verrucomicrobiota bacterium
CAGCTCCTGAGTAACGCAATGCAGCGCGTAACGTTTACACAAATCGCCAAACAGTTCCGAGCTCATATCCGGATTCCGATGATGCTCCCAATCGAGAATTTTCATCTTGATCAGCCGGTTTTTGCACGCCCTGGGCAGAAATCTGCGAGCCGAGTTCGAGTACTGTGCAAGATTCGAATGATGAACAAATCCGCTGCCGCCGAGTTTTAGCTTCTTTGCAAACTCCCGCAGATACGCTTCCACGATGTCCGGCTGCATATGGACGAAGGAATCGAAGCTAAAAACGAAATCGACTGAGTTATCCGGAATCATGGAAAGCGAGTGGCCATCGTTGGCAAAACAGCGCACGCGCGCGTCCGATGCGAAACGCCGGCGGCATGCCTCGATGCAATCCGCGGCGCGATCAACGACCCAAAGCTGCCGGCAGTAATCGCGCAAAAAATGCGTCCAGCGACCAAACCCCGGCGCGATCTCCAGGATTGTTTTCGCGGGAAGGTACGGAGCAATGCGCGGCAGAATGGTATATCGCCATTGCGCCTCTGAGTTTCCCCACGGCTGTGACCATTCCTCGCCCGCGTTGCTCCAATCGTACTTCACCTGACGGGAATGCCGGCGAGCTGCTAAATCTCAGGCCGGCGTGCGCGCGGCTCGCGGTCTTTCGTGGTCGCTGTAGATGGCACCGTCACAAACGGGCCCCCTTCCATCGGCGCTGCCTCGGTGAACGCCACGTCCGGCATCGCACTGGGCAAGCCTTCCAACGGAAATTCCTTGCGTAACGGAAAGTACGGGTAGCCCTCCCACATCAGGATACGACGGAGATCGGGATGGTGATTGAACTTGATTCCCATCATGTCGAACACCTCGCGTTCGTGCCAGTTTGCTGTCGGCCAGATGTCTGAGACGGTATCGACCGCGCCCGCCTCTTCGCTGACCGTGAGCTTGAGCCGCACATGTATCGCCAGGCTCATGGAATAAAGTTCATAGACAAGCTGCCAGCGCGGTTCCTCGCCGAAGTTGTCGATGCTCGTGATGTCGATGAGGTAATCGAAGCGGAGTTCGTCGCGACACGTCTTCGCAATTTCATGCAGATGCTCGGGCGCAATGGTGAACGTCGTTTCGCCCCGGAATTCGGCGCGCGCTTTCAGTCGCGGGCCAAGCATCCGTGCGACGGAATCGAGTAATTCGTTAGCCGTCATTTGTTCCCCACCGTTGATTCGTACTCATAATCCTCGGCTGCGGCGTCAATCGGACAACGAGATTAGCAGTAGGAATAAACAGTGTGAGCAGCAGAATTAGCTCAGCGCTTCCTCCAGTTCACCGGCGAGCTGAGGCTTTTGCGCGACAAAGGACCGCTCCGTATCGATCTTACCCTGCAACCGCATCAAACCTTCGAGCAACGCTTCGGGCCGTGGCGGACAACCGGAAATGTAGACATCCACCGGCAGGAGCTGATCGATCCCCTGGAGTACGGCGTAGCTGCGATACATTCCGCCGCTCGAGGCGCAGGCACCCATCGCGATGCACCATTTCGGTTCCGGCATTTGGTCCCAGATCCGCTTTACCGCGAGCGCCATTTTGTAGGTCACAGTTCCAGCCACGATCATGACATCGCACTGCCGCGGCGAAAAACGCATCACTTCCGAGCCGAACCGCGCAATATCGAACCGTGATGCCGCGGTGGCCATCAGCTCGATTGCGCAACAGGCCAGCCCCATCGGCATCGGCCAGAGCGAGTTCTTGCGCATCCAGTTCATCGCCGCGTCCACACGCGTGAAGATGACGTTGCCCTCGATCTTGGAATCGTAAGCGGCAGGGCGAGTTTGCGGCATTGGAGAAAGTAGCTTCCGGCCCACTCAGCGCAACATCCGTAGGTGTTCACTGAAGCTGTAGTCGTTCGCCTGTGGAGAACGCAGGAACCAATAACGCACTCGCTCGTTCGCGCGATATCTATCTTGCGTCGGCCCACAGGCCGACGGCTACATCAGCCGGCTGTCTGCATTTCGAGCGTGGCGACGCTGGCGTGATTCGAGTGAATCGTCTCGCGTACAACCCGCCCCAGCTCGCTCGCTTCGTACGGTTTGGCAATCACACCCCGGAAGCCGTAATCCTGGTAACGGCTCATGGTCGCATCCGTCGCGTAACCACTCGAGACAATGGCGTTCACCGCCGGATCGATCTCAATCAGCCGCTTCAACGCTTCGCGTCCGCCCATTCCGCCCGGGAGGGTAAGATCAAGAATCACGGCGTCGAAGCGTTTTCCTTGCTCCAGCCGCTCGCGGTAAAGTTCGAGGCCGGCGATCGCGCTCTCCGCAGTGGCGACGTCATAGCCCAGGTGATTGAGCGTAAACTCCACCAGCTCGCGAATTGCTTCCTCGTCATCAACGACAAGTACGCTGCCGGTGCCTTGCAGCTCGGTCGGATTTTTGCGCGGCGCTTCTTCGGCGATGACGACGCGTGACGCCGCCGGTAAGTAGAGGGTGAAAGTCGAACCGCGATTCACCTGCGATTCCACCGTGATCAGGCCTTTGTGATGTTTGATGATCGAGTAAGTCGTGGCGAGGCCAAGTCCGTTGCCCTTCGGCTTCGTGGTAAAGTACGGATCGAAGATACGCTTGAGGTACTGCTCGGGAATTCCGCAGCCTTCGTCAGAAATCGCGATCTTCACGTAATCGCCGGGGCCGAGGTCAGCGACGCTATCTCCGTTACCGGCGGCGTGATGATAATTTTCGCACGCAATCCGGATCGTGCCGCCTCTCGACATCGCCTGATCGGCATTCACGATCAGGTTGGCCACGCACTGGCTGATCTGCCCGGCATCGACTTCCGCCGGCCAGAGGTCTTTCGGAACCTTGAATTCGCTGCGTGTTTGCGAGCCGCGCAATGAGAAACTGACCGTGTCCTGAATGAGCTTCCCGATCGACGCGGTTTTCTTGATCGGCGCGCCACCTCGCGCAAACGTGAGTAGTTGCTGCGCCAGATCGCGCGCGCGCATCGAGGCGTTCTTTGCGTCCTCGAGCCGGACTGACATTTCACTTTCCTTCGGCAGCAAGATCGAAGCTAACGAGATGTTGCCGATGATCGCGGTAAGGAGGTTGTTGAAGTCGTGCGCGATGCCGCCGGCGAGAAGCCCGAGCTGCTCGAGCGACTCAGCTTTGCGCCGTTCCGCGGCGGTATGCTCGCGCTCGGTAATGTCGCGGAAAACGAGTACGACGCCTTCCACCTGGTTCTTGCGGTCGCGAATGGGGGAGGCGACCTGCTCGATCAGCCGCTCCGAGCCGTCACGTGAAATAAGTTTGGCATTGTCCGAGGAACTCATGACGAGCGAGTGTCCGTCGCTGCGCAACATGCCGCGGTGCGACTTCGCCTGTGCGCCCACGTCGATCGAAACTTTGAAGACCGACTTCAACGGCTGACCAATTGCTTCAGCCGCATCCCAGCCGGTCAATGTTTCCGCGGCATGATTCATAATCGTCACCTTGCCTTGCACGTCGGTGGTGATGACGCCGTCGCCAATTGACCGGAGAGTGACGGCGAGACTTTCCTTTTCAGCGGCGAGCTCGCGTTCGAAACGCTTCTGCTCAGTCACGTCGCGAATCATTGCCACATAGAGCGTGGCGTTATCGATCACCATCTCACTTAACGATATCTCAATCGGAAAATTCGCGTTAATGCGTGTTCGGCCTACGGCCAGGGTCATGGTGCCGGTGCGCTGCGCCAATTCCTGCCAGGCGATCGGCACCGGCGGCGCGTTTGGGTCGCGCGCGTACGCTTTCGGCACTAGCTTGGTGAACTTCTGGCCGAGCATCTCGTTTGTCATGCAGCCGAACATTTTTTCCGCTGCCGGATTCATCGAGCGAATCGTGCCGTTGGCGTCCACGGTGATCATGCCGTCGAGAATGGTTTGAATCATGGCGCGGATGCGTGTCTCAGCATCGGTCAGTTTCGCGATCTGACGGCGGACCAGGGCTGATGAGTACGCGTTCGAGGAGACGAGTAATGCGACTGCGATCAATGCCAGCAGTGACAACGCCGTCGTAC
>JAFASN010000090.1 GCA_019244415.1 Verrucomicrobiota bacterium
CAAACACATTCTTCAGCAGTTTGAGCGTGCGCTGGAATCACTCCGCGCTGACGTGCTCATGATGGCCAGCTTGGCGGATCGTAACCTGCAAAACGCCATGAGCTGCCTGCTCGATCGCGACGCACAGATGTGCGCCATCGCCTTCGCGGACGAAGAAGAAATCGATGCGCTGGAAAAGAAGGTGGACGCAGACGGCATCAATATCCTGCTACGATTCCAGCCGGTCGCGTCCGATCTGCGCCAGGTGATTTCGGCCATGAAACTGTCCAGTAATCTGGAACGCATTGCTGATCAGGCCGTGAAAATTGCTGAGCGGGCGCGTAGTCTTGCGATGGAGCCGCCGCTGGATGACACGGTCGCCCTTGGACCCATGTTCGTGGAAGCGACAACCTTATTTCGCGACAGCGTGCGAGCGTATGCTGATGCCGATATGTCCCTGGCCCGCTCTATTCGCGGCCGTGACCGCGAGATTGACGAGATGAACCGGCAGATCGCGCGTGATCTGACGGCGTGCATGAGCCGGAATCCGGATCGGATCGCAGATTACCTGCACCTGCTTTTCATCGCGCGCTATCTTGAGCGAGTTGGTGATCACGCCAAGAACATTGGCGAAGATGCTGTTTACGCCTCCGAAGCGGAGGACATTCGCCATTTGAAGAACTCGTTGGTTGCCTGAGCAGCTCGTTATTCCGTGCCGTTCGACTCACTTGGACGCAGTTCAGATTCGTTCAGAACTGAGATCAGTGCAGGATCGCTCGTCTTCGTAGTAGATTGCTGAGTTCAGCTGCCCCACGAAGCTGAACTCAGCTTGCGTGTTTTGCCCCAGCGGCGTGACGAGCAATGCAGGTCAGGGCTAGAACAACGGTGCGGTGCGTTCGAGTCGGACAGCTTCCAGTTCGTTAGGGTCAAAACGGAGCAGCTTTAAGATAGTTGGAGCTATTTGAGTGGTTTCGACCGGTTTGGTCACGGCCGTAGCTTGGTGGAACCATGGCGCTGCCATAAGAATCGGCACATCACGATCTTCCGTATGATCGCCGCCATGTTCAGCAATCTTCCCTTTGTGGCTCGTGTAAACCACGCCGTACTGGCTGATGCCAACTACATCACGAACGCGCGGATTGCTTTCTGGAACACCAAACAACTGAGCCGCCTCGGGACCAGCATAGACTTGAGATAAACCAGCCGAAACTACAGGCTTTCCATCAACACTGGCCGTGCGGTTGTTGTAATTCAGAAGGAAGTTGCGCGCAAAGCTAGTTGCGACTTGAGATCGGTCATTTAACCAGAGAAGCATCCCGTCGTCATCGACACGTATCGAGGACGGTATTCGCTTCGCCACAATTTTCGCGGCTATGGCTTTAGACAGAAGAATGGCCCTTGTCCAAACCTAAAACGTTACACGATCTTGCAAGGGATAGACGAATCTTCGTCGATCGAATAGACCGCGCACATGCGGTGATAACCATCGGCGATAATGACGCGCCCGCTACAGGCATGACGGACCAGCAGGAGCGGCGAGATCTTTTTGCCGGCTAGAATTTTTTCGTGATTGTCTTTGACCTTCGAATCTGTTGGCATGAGGAGTGGAAGACCTGAGGCGCGGAGAATGTCCTTGGCCTGAAACTCGTTCGCCGAAGCGCATTTCAGCTTCTTGACAAGCTTCGCGGCTTCCTTTTCGTCGCAGATGAGCAAGAGGTAATTTCCGGCGTTGATGTAGTCCTTATTGTCCGGCTCCTTCGACCATTTCGTCTTGTTGTTCACTGAAAGCGAGTTTGACAAACGCACCGTCGGGTTTCAAGCAGCTTCGATTCTCAATGAAACAGCTTCGCATTTTTTCTATACGCGATTGACTCGGTGAATGCGCCGGCCACATCATGTTTCCTCGCGCGAGATCGAACGGAAGTTTCTCATCAAACGTTTCCCGGTAGAAATCCTGCAATCGCGGCATTTCGAGATCGCGCAGGGATACCTGGTAAATGAAACGGGCGGCCGCCATATCCGACTGGGCAAGCGCGGCATTGTGGCGTCACTCACTTTTAACGTCGGGCGCGGCACGGCGCGAGAAGAGCGCGAGGTGCCGCTGAGCCCTGCGCAATTTGCAATTCTCTGGCCCGCTACTGCTGGCCGCCGCTTGCGCAAGACGCGTTACGAGGTGAAATGGAAGCGCCATATCGTCGAGATTGACGTTTACCACGGGCGAAATCGCGGGCTGATTGTGGCGGAGGTAGAATTTCCGACCGAGGCGAGTTGCCGGACATTTCGCCCGCCAGCGTGGTTTGGGCGTGAAGTCACCGGTGAAAAGCGCTACAGCAATATCCGGCTGGCGAGGGAACGATGAGTTATCAATTGGAGCGAGGCGAGGACATCGGAAAAACTCTGCGGCGAATTTGCCGGAAGCAAATCGAAGCGGCAATCGCCGCGGCGAGTGGTGAGCGGGAGTGCGCGAGCAGTTCGGTTTGGGAGACGCGCAAACATATTAAACGAGCGCGCGCTATTCTGCAATTGGGGCAAGCGGTTGCTGATCGTTATGCCGCGTTTGAGGCACCGGAGAAAACTCTGCGCGAAGCTGGCCGGCTGATTTCGGGCATTCGCGATGCGGAGGTTCGCTTGGACACAATGCGGCAATTACACAGTGCGGGCACGCCTCGGTTCGCCGAGGTGGAAGCGATGCTGACGATGGAGCTGAACAATTTTGTGGCGGCCCTTGCTCAATGGCAGACTGAGACGATTCCGCTCTTGGAAAAAGCGCGCGCTGCGATCGCGGATGCCGCCTTCGAGCGGCTCGGATGCGATGAGGTTTGCACATCTGTTCGGCACAGTTACAAACGAGCGTGCAAGGCGTTAGCTGAGGCAAGAAAGAAGCTGACGCCCGAATGTGCTCACCGGCTCCGGCGAAGAGTGAAGACCCTTTGCTTTCAGTTGCGCATCGTGAGGCCGGCAAATCCAATCGTTTTAAAAAAACTCAGCGACGAGCTCGGGTGCGTGGCGTCGCTGCTCGGGCGCGCGCATGATTTGAACTTCCTCGGCGAACGGCTGTGCTCTGCGCAAACGAAAGAGCGCTGGTCACGCGAGGCGCTGCAGCTGTTGCCATCGGTGCAGATGACTGAAGCTGATTTGCAAACTTCCGCGCTCGAATTGGCGGAACACTTCTTCGCCGAGTCGACAGGTGATTTTGCGCAGCGGATCGGAAATGCACTGCGGAAATGGCAAAATTGTAAGCACCGCTCGCTCGCGGAGCAGCTTATTTAGCATTGCTTCGCGAAACGAGGCGGGAATAACCAGCGCAGTTTTCCCTTTTTGGCGGAGTCGTCGTTCGATCAGTGCAACGCCACATTTCGAGAGGTGAACGTCGCCGCGGGTGAGCCCGCGAACGACATTTGTGAAGTCCGGCTCATGACCGACGAGCGCCAACTCTTCCACGTCGTTTTTCGTGACAATGCGCTGAAATTTTTCAACGTTGAAGCCCTTGCCCAGAATGGGAGCGACGGCGAGTTCGAGGCAGAGCTCTTTAGCAAAGATCTCTGCTGTTTGATTAGCGCGCGGGAGCGGACTGGTGAACATGATGAGCGGCTCGGCGCCGATCCGCTTGAGGAATTTCGCGACCCGTTTCGCTTCGGCCTTTCCTTTCCTGGTCAGCGGCCGCTCTTCATCGGCTTTGTCCCAATTTGGCCAATCAGCTTCGCCGTGCCGGATTAAGTAAACGCGTTTGTTCATTCTTAGAAAATCGTCCATTTCGCGCGGCGCGTCTTTGCGTCCGTTTCCCACAAGCGCTGCCCGCCTCGAAATACATTCCGGTTGTGACCGGGCTCGATGCCCTCGGGCAGACGTGGGATGAGTTTGGCGTTTCCGCCGCCAAGCACGACGTAGTCAGCAATAAACGCGATTCGCATTTGTTGAAGAACCGGCCCGATCATGTCGACCCAGCGCTGTTTGCCGAGCTTACGCAAACCCTGGTCTCCGAACCGCGTCTCAAACGATTTGCCTTCGAGGTATGGGAGATCGCCAAGCTCGAGCGAGAGAACAGTCCGATCATAAATCAACGCTGAGCCGACTCCGGTGCCAAGACCGAGAAAGAGCATCCGCCCACCGCGATAGCTGCCGAGCGCCTGCAACGCCGCATCGTTCACCACGCGCGCGGGTTTGCTCAATGCCTTGCGGAAATCAAAGCCCCGCCAACCACCGCCGAGATTCTTCGGCTCGGCCAGAATTCGGCCATTGTGCACCGGCGCGGGAAAGCCAATTGCCAGAGCGTCGAAATTCCAATTCTTTACGTTGTCGCGTAGAGCGGCCGTAAATTTACGCGGCGTCATGCGCGGCCCGCTTGGAAATTTGCGCCGCTCGCTGGCCGAAATCATGACCTTGACATGGGACCCGCCGATATCGGCAACGAGGATGCGTTTGGCACCCGACGCACGTGCCGCCAAACGATGCGGATCTGGAGCGGCAATCACGTCGGCTGTCTTTTTGCGTTTGACGCAGGTTCCTGACGCGACGTCATAATTGGCAGAAGCTTGATAGCGGGCGCAGCAGTGGATTCGGCCGCCTGGCGCGCAGCGCGGCGCGCGCGATTGCGAAATGTGAGTTGCGCCTGAGACTTCGCCCCGTCTTCCTGTTTGAGCCGATGGTAAGTGCCATCCGATTGAAGCTCTCGTGCTTTCACGCCATCATTCAAGAAGATCGGCAGCACTTCGCTAATTAGCTCGTTGCGGAGCGCTTCGGCTTCGATTGGGAATGCAACTTCCACCCGCCGAAAGAAATTGCGTGGCATCCAATCAGCACTGGAGAGATAAACCTCCGGCCACCCATTATTGGCGAAATAGTAAATCCGGCTGTGCTCCAGAAAGCGACCGACGACGCTCACGACGCGAATGTTCTCGCTAAGGCCGGCAATCTTCGGTCGCAGACAGCAAATCCCGCGCACGATGAGATCGATCTTCACGCCCGCGCAAGACGCTTCGTATAACTTTACAATGATCTCGTCGTCCACGAGCGCGTTCAGCTTCACGATGATTCGGCCATCTTTGCCGGAATAGGCGTGGTCACGTTCGCGCTCAATCTTTTCGATGACTCGCCGCTGCATATCGAATGGCGCAACAAGGAGCTTATGGCCCCCGGAATAACCGGCCAGGCCGGTGAGTGTGTTAAAGAGCATGGCGACTTCCTCCGTCAACTCTTGATTGGCGGTGAAGAGGCTGAAGTCGGTGTAAATGCGCGCTGTGCGCGGGTGATAGTTACCCGTGCCAAGATGAACATATTGCCGAAGCCGATCAGTATCGCGCCGCACGATGAGCAGCGCCTTGCAATGCGTTTTTACGCCGACGACGCCGTAAACAACATGCGCGCCGGCTTCTTCCAAACGACGCGCCCATGCAATGTTGGCCGCTTCATCGAACCGCGCACGCAATTCGACCAGCGCGGTGACCTGTTTTCCGGCATTCGCCGCATCGATCAGCGCTTCCACAATCGGCGAATCGCCACTTGTCCGATAAAGCGTGATCTTAATGGCAAGCACCTGCGGGTCAGCTGCGGCCGCTTCGATGAACTCGACCACCGGATCGTAGCTGTCGTAAGGATGATGCAGCAGCACGTCCTGGTTACGGATAATCTCTAAGATATTTGCACCGCGTGGCAGCGCTGCCGGACGCGCGGGCTGGAATGGCCGGTCCCGCAATTTCGCGAACGCGTCATTCGTGACCAGCGGCATAAGGTGCGTCATGGAAAGGGGGCCGTTCAGCCGGTAAAGATCGGCGTCTGTTAGTTCGAAAAACTCCAGGAGCAGCTCACGGAATTCGCGCGGGCAATCCTGTTCCACCTCCAGCCGCACGGCATCGCCCCGGCTGGAGCGCCGCAGTTCCTGCTCGATTGTTCGCAGCAGATTATCGGCTTCTTCGTCATCGATGTAGAGATCGCTGTTGCGCGTAACGCGAAACGCGTGGACGCCGTCAAGGACCATGCCAGGGAAAAGAGTGGAGATATGGTGTTTTATTAGGGCGGCGAGATAAATGTAATCCCACGGCTCCTCCCCTTTGCCGCGCGGCAACTGGATCAGGCGCGACAAAACACGCGGAACCTGCACAATAGCGTGCAGCAACTCGCCGTCGTGCTCAGCCCGGGCGCGCACGAGCAGATTGTGACTCTTGTTTAGTAACTGAGGGAACGGATGGCTCGCATCAACCGCCAGCGGTGTTAGCATCGGGAACACCTCTTCCTGAAAAAACTTCTGCGCCCAGGCTGTTCGCTTGGCGTTAAGCTTGGTGACGTCATGGATGCGAATGCCATTGCGCCCCAGCTCCGGCATAAGCTCATCATTCCAAAAGGCGTATTGGCTGGCGACCATCTCCCTGGCGGCGCGCTGTATAGCGTTAAAAGTTTCTGTCGGACTCAAAGCATCCGGACCCACATCGCTCGTCTCGCTCTCAATCTGCTGCTTGATCCCGGCGACCCGGATCTCAAAAAACTCGTCGAGATTAGAGCTGAAAATCGTGAGAAACTTTACCCGCTCTATCAGCGGCTGGGTCGCGTCCTCTGCCTCCTCGAGCACCCGGCGATTGAATTCGAGCCAGCTCAGTTCGCGATTGATGAAATTTCGGGGATCGGAAAACCTCGCTGCGTCGCAGTTGGAATCGGATTGAGCGTAGGGGTCAAGAGCTGAGACGGCTTGTTGCATGTCGGCACATTCATGTACCGCCGCAACGCGACCGCGCGCAACTGACATTTCCGGCGTCACGCAAACGTTACATTTCGCCATTTGCCACTGGGAGGAAGAACGGCGGAAATAACCCAATGCCCGGGCAAACAAAACATATCCTGACCGGTTTCGAACAGGCCTTGGAGAACCTGCGCGCCACTGTGATGATGATGGCGAGCCAGGCGCAGCGCAGCTTGGAACGCGCGTTTCAAGGTTTAATGGAACGCAACGATGAACTTTGCGCGCTCGCGATTGCGGACGACGAGGAAATCGACCAGCTGGAAAAGCAGATTGACAAAGAGGGCCTCGAAATTCTGCTGCGCTTTCAGCCAGTGGCGTCCGATCTGCGCCGGGTTGTTTCGGCCATGAAGCTGAGTACGAATCTGGAGCGAGTGGGTGACTTGGCCACGAACATCGCGCGTGCTGCGCGGAAACTGAACAAACACCCGGCGCTCCCAGAAGTGCTGCTTATCCGTCCCATGCAGCAACACGCGATCGCAATGCTTCGCGATGCCGTGGCCGCTTACGTGCGCGAAGATGCTGAACAAGCGCGCGAGATCGTTCCTCGCGATGATGCTCTGGATAAAATGAACGCACAGGTAGCGCGACAATTAACCGAACAAATGTCACGCGACCGTGATCAACTCCGCGGATATTTGAACCTGCTTTTCATCGCGCGTCACCTCGAGCGCGTGGGTGACCACGCCACCAACATAGCCGAGGATGCCGTCTACGCAGCCGCCGCCGAAGACATCCGTCATCAGCAAACCGCGCCGGTTGGCGCACGAAGTTGCGTCTGAATTACTGAGATGCGCTATCATGCAACGCACGTGGTTGCAGTGATAACTATTGACCGGTTAGTAGGTGCTTGAGTTTATCTGGAGATCCGTCGGGGTCGCCGGTAGCGACGAAGTAGGTGAGACCCGCGTCGGAACAGTCAAACGTACTTTTGCCTGCTATCTGCGAGCGTTGCCAGAGCCAGTTCAGTCTCGGGTCACTCGAGTCGCGCAACCATGTCATCTCCGAATATGGTACGCTCAAGTTTGGGTTTTGGTCGTGTATGTGCACGGTGTTGGCGCCCATGCCGCTGAAGTCCGAGTAACCGTAACGTGGGGCGGACAAACCCTCCTGTGGCCCCGCATCCTGCGCGTGCGTGTCGTTCCAGGTGCTATGCGAGTAAATGGTGACGTATTGTCGTGCGGAGGGGTTGGAAGCAGCCAACGCTTCGCCAATTGTTTGTGCTGGACCTTCTTCAAGTATCGCAAGAGGACTTGAAGCGGTGGAAGCGTTGATGAGCGCGGTCATTGCAGCTACCGCCGCGGCATGATCAACGCGCTCGTTGTACACCTGCGTAGCTTCGAATCCGCCGAACCGGGAGATTGTTCCTGAGACGCTATCGCTCATATCCTGCTCCCAGCTGGTGTAAGTGAGCCAGTAATGATCCGCATAGCCGTGATAGACGAAATTGGCCGCGTTCCCCGTCGCTGAGAGGATAGCGAGACTCATGGCCGAGGAGGTTATGTCGTCCCGGTCGTGATAGTTCCCGTCCTCGCTAATCGCGATACGCAAGGTCGAGATCGGGGTGGGAGTGGGTGTCGGAGGGATTGTGGGAGTGGGCGTCGGCGGGATCGTGGCGGTCGGGCTGG
The DNA here is from genome assembly GCA_019244415.1 of Verrucomicrobiota bacterium. Classification (GTDB taxonomy): domain Bacteria; phylum Verrucomicrobiota; class Verrucomicrobiia; order Chthoniobacterales; family UBA10450; genus AV69. The sequence goes on from JAFASN010000090.1 coordinate 8,335, forward strand.
GTGTAGGGTTCGGCGTTGGCGTCGGCGTGGCCGAAGGCGTCGGCGTGGCAGTAGGAGTTGGGGTCGAACTAGGAGTAGCTGTAGGTGTTGGTGTTGGATTTACAGCCGGCAGGATCTCAATCGCAGAAAATTTGGCGTTGTTAACGCTCGCGCTGCCAACAATGTCCAGCATCCCGTCATCAATGGTAACCAGAAAACTGCGTTCGAGAGGGTTCTGCGCACCGGTCAGTGCGTAGATGTCAAAATCTTCCAGCACCACCTGATCGTTGATCGTGACGTTAAAGACGCGATCTCCCGCGTCATGGAAATACATTTCCGCGAAATAAAGGTTAACGACGTAGGTGCCGTTGTTGAGGGGCAGATGATATCCGAAATTCGCCCCATAACGCTCCGATTGATACAGAGTTGGGTCATTCGTGCCAAACACCGGGCTGTCAAATGTGATGCGAGTGCCGCCCGAAAAGTACTGATCGCCGAGCCATGTCTGGCCAAGACTATCGGTATAGCTGGACCCGCCGCAGGCGATGCGAATCGGGCCATTTGGGAGCGGCGTGGGGGTGGGGGTGGGGGTGGCGGTGGGGGCTGGGGTGGGGCTAGGGCCGTCGTCATCAGCTAGCGCCGGACATAACAAAGACAACGAAGCCGCGACGGTGATTAAGAGGCGAAAGAAGGAGGTGCTGGACATACGACGCCGTAGCTGCGACGGCGGAACTAACACCGAATCAGAATTGGTCGATGGATGCAATCGTAAAGATCAACTAATTCCAGCTCGGATGCGTCTGACGGGCTACAAGGCCTCGGGTGTTTGGAAATGAACCGTCCCGTTTCGTTTCGGACGCACTTGCCCTTGCTCGTACTCCGTCACACGTCCATCGGCTGGATGACGTGTAATCTGCGCGATCTGAGTTTCTGCGGGAGAAATACACGCGTGGGCGAGCGTGAGGTTTGCACCCGTTGGCAGGCAGTCGGCAAATGGATTACGTCTTTTGCGCGTTTCTTTCGCTTTGATGCAAATACGCATCTGCCGTTAAATCGAAACAGTTGTCCCTCGTAAATTGCCATTTAAGACCTGCCGATGATGGGATTCGAACCCATACCCCGCGTTAGCGAGAACGGATTTTAAGTCCGTTGCGTCTGCCATTTCGCCACATCGGCGCGAACGCGTACAGCTTAGCAGAAAACTGCACCGTGCAGGAATCGAACCTGCAACCCAGTGATTAAGAGTCACTTGCTCTGCCAATTGAGCTAACGGTGCGCGTGGCGCGGCACGAACCAGAGGCATGCCGCATTGCCGAGTTCTCGCACGCCGCCATTTAGGCGTCAATGTCTGCCGTCTTCAACGGTGAAGTACAAAGAGTCGCGCTTCGACAAATAACGGCCGCAATTTATCGGGCCGAGCTAGAGCTTAGGGTTTCGTACTCACGGACTCACACGTCCGGGAACGCTGCCATGCCCCAACGTTCTTTTAATATTCGGCTCCGCTGATTATCGGCGCGGCTCGTTGCGCGCGCTGTCGTAAAGTCAATTACGCGAAGCTATTTCGGTGCGAGGGAGGCGACGATCTTCTCGAACTGTGCGTCGCCGCGCAACGGATCCCATGCTGGATCGAACCGCAGTTGTCCGTAATCGGGACCGCCCGGAATGGTCGCGACGGAAGTGAGCCGTTCCATTGCGACATCGTTGTCGCCGAGCCAGGCAAATGCCATCGCGGAGCGCGTGAGTACAACGGGACCATCCACCGCATCTTTGCTGATCGGCCGCAGCAGCGCTGCCTGTTGGGAATGGGCCAGAGATTCGTCACGCCGGCCAAGTCCGGCTTCAACCACGGAAAGCACGGCGCAGAGCAGCGCGTTCTCGGGATCTTCGCGCAGGTTGTTTGTAATCTCCGCCCGCGCAGCGCTCAGCGCAGCAGTAGCACGCGGCTGATTTTTACCCGCGCGCGCGATTTGGGCATCAAAGAAACTGCGCGGCAGAAGTGACCCTGTCATGTCCACCAACTGCTCGCGGTTGCAAGCATCTAACACCTGCCGGGCGGCGCCGGGATTACGTTCATACAATGCGAGCATGACCCGCGCGGCCGTCGCTGAGCCGTCGGGATCGTACTGTGGCGGCAGTTCAGCAAACAATTGGTGCGCCCTGGCCAGATTCCCTTTCTCCATCTCCGTTTCGGCGCGCAGCAATCGCCAATAATCGCTCTTGGTCGGGTTCACCGCGATGGCCCGATCAAACAGTTTTTCTTTGTCGTCGTACCGCCTCATCAGGTCGTAGAGGACGGAAAGATCGCTCAGCACTTTGAAGTTGCGCGGGTCGAGCTCGGCCGCGCGTGTGAGATTGCGCAGGCTATCGTTCCATTTGCCTTCGCGCCGGTCGATATAACCAGTAAGCGAACAAACCTCCGCGCTGTTCGGCAACGCGCGCGCCGCAATGGCAAGATGCTCGCGTGCCTTGGCGTAATCGCGCGAGCCGTGATACGCGACCAGCGCCTGGGCAAGATGCGCTTCGCCCAGATCGGGCGCGAGTTGCAGCGCCTGGCGCACACATGATTTCGCCAGCTCGAGCCGCGCCGGCGTCCGGTCATAGTTGAACCAGTAAAGATTATCGTGCGCAATTGCCGACCAGCAAAAGGCGAGTGCAAATGTTCCGTCGCGCGAGATTGCTTCGTCCAGCAAACGTACTGCGCGCAGCAGCGTTTCCTTCGCGTCGGGCGCATCGTTGAAGGTGCGGATCAGTTCGCGCGCTTGAAGGAACAAATCGTATGCTTCGAGGTCGTTCGTCGGTCGCTCCGTCAGCGCCGCTTTCTCACGAGCGGAAAGCGAGGAGCGTAGATGTCTGACAATATTTTCCGCCACTTCACTCTGGATGGCGAAAAGATCGGAGGTCTTTCGCGAATACTGCTCGGCCCACAGCTGGGCATTGTCGCGCAGATCGATCAGCTGCGCGTTCACTCGCACGTCGTCCCCGGCCCGGCGCACACTGCCCTCGAGTACGTGCCGTACTTTTAGCTCGCGCGCGATCTGCGGCAGGTCGCGGTTGTTGCGATAACGCATGACCGACGCGCGGCTGATCACTTTCAGGTCCGACACCTTTGAAAGCGCGGTGAGAATGTCGTCCTGAATGCCATCCGCGAAATAACTGTTCTGCTTGTCGTCACTGAAATTATCGAATGGCAGGACCGCGATGCTTTTTGCATCGGCAAACTCGGGCGCGTCGCGATTTCGCGCTGATGAGCGGTAGAAGAGCCAGCCTCCGACGCCGAGCGCGAGAATCATTGCCGCGCACGCGCCGAGCGCAACACGATGACGCGATCGCCGGCGGTGACGCCGCATCTGTGCCGGCATGGTCGGATTGCCGAAGCCTTCTCCGTAAAGATTGAAGAGCGAAATGACAGCGCCATGCTTCACCTCGATTTTTCCGAGGTCGTGCAACCGCTGCTGCCAATGCCCGTACTGCGAGAGGTCTTCAGCCACACGTTTCGACAGCAGAATGTGCCCGGCGTCAGCACAATCCATGATGCGGCGCGCGATGTTGATGCCGCCGCCGGCAATATTTGGGCGATCGTTTACATCGCGGACCGCATTGACCGGGCCGCTGTGAATGCCCATGCGAAGGTGAATGTGCGGATAGCTGCGCAGCGCCTCGCAAATCTCCAGCGCGCATTGCACTGGCGCTTCGGGCGAATTTGAAAACACCAGCGCCATTCCATCGCCGGTGGGCATGCGAATGAGGTGCCCCGCCACCTCAGCCGAACGACAGTGGCACGTCTCGCGGACGATGTGATTGAGCTCGGCCACCATGGTGGCCTGCTCATCGATCGGGCGCGCGGAAAAGCCGACGATGTCAATGAAGAGGACATGCGCGATCTCCAGTTCCGGATTTGTCTGGACATCACTTAGCATCGCGACTCCTCGCCCGCGTCCGTACTTGGATGGTTACTGCCTCGGGCCGCTGTCGCCGTACTTTTTCCCGCTACGTTTTTTTGCCTTTTTCTTCGGCATGATCTCCGCCTCCTTTCGCTGACCTGGCACAGGAGCTTGGACGAAACCGGGGTGAGCGTCCAAACAATTCGCGTCCCCGTCCGCGCTACTCTTCGATGCGAAGCGTCCAGAAGTCCGCGGAAAGATGATGGTTCGTGAAGTACTCAAACGGCAGCGTGAAGTATCCGGCCATTCCCCATTTTTTGCCCCAGGAGTTCCGGGCAATGACACGCCCCTCATGCTCATCGTATCCGACTGCCAGAACGGCATGGCCGCCGTGCATCTTTTCGTGCGGGCGGGGCATCGAGGCGCGCCCGGTGCGTTTCACCTTTTCTGAGTGGAAACTTTCGTAGACGGTGAAACCAAAAACGAACGGGTGACCTGACGCGAGGCATGCTTTCAAGTTCGCGAGCGCGCGTTGCACGCGATGATAGGTCACCGCTGGGTGTCGTTTCGCGTCCCGGTAACATCGAGGGCGCGGCTTTTCGCGGAACTGTGCCGGGTGATAGCGCCACAAGTGTTCGCCGCAGACACCGCGCTTCGCTACCGCTTTGATGCCGGTGCGAATTTGCGCGCCGCTGTCCGAATTAATTGAGCGTTCGATCGCCCGCTCATTATAATAGATGAACAAACGTGAAGGCATGAAACGTCGTGAGCGCGACTCCTTGATCTGGTCGAACTCGATGGCGGCGGCGATCGCGTGCGCCGTGCAGCTGTGTAATCTGCCCTGCTGATAAACCGGAGGGCAATGCTGCCGCAAATCTACGCGCAACGGAAGCGCCCGCAGCAACCGGCGCGGCGGGGCGTACTGATAATCGCGGTGATCCGGGACGTCAGGAATCCAGCCGTAAGCAACCGTCGTGCGTCGCAGAGTACGCTTGTCTTGCGACAGTCTTTTCCGCGGCACAACCATGTATAAACGGGAACCGCTCGACGTGTCGAGTGACAAGCCCTCGCACCGACGTTGACGCTGTTCTACTTCTTCAGGGCTGCACGATCTTCTCGAATCCTCGACCGTCCGCGCAACTCATCCCATTGCCGAATGCGTGAGTACGACCGGGCCATCCACCACATCTTTGCTGACTGCCCGCAGCGGCAGTGTCACCGCATTCGACCAGCGGATGCGAACAGAAGCACTCCTTTACCTGTTTTCGGACATTCCAGGAGCTGGTGACGATCCCGGCGCCGGCAGATCGGAGTTCCAACAATCAGCTACACACTTCCATGTCCCGTCACTCTGCCTCTTTAAGACTTCGAGATATTTGCCCCGATCTTTGCTTGTCTTGCCGCTCGCGTCTTTGCTTGTCCAATCATAGGTGCCACTGATGTACCCGATGTCACCCGACTTCGCGACGTCGACTTTGCCCGGTTTCCAGCTGCCATTTACGGTAGCGTCGAAAACTTCTTTCCATACTTTGCGAGCGGCTTCGCGACCATGCGCTGCTGCGCCATTGGGCGGCAGAATGAGCGCATCACTTGCATAGTACGAGACGGTTTTATCCAGGTCCTTTGCCTGAGCCGCGGCCGACCACTGAGTGTCGAGATCGCGCAGGGCCTGTTCGATCTTCCCGTCGCCAGCCATGCAGACGGCGATCGTTGCAAGGCCCAGCAGCACAGTAATATAGGCAGTTGTTTTCATTGGATCATGCAGCCGATATTTGGTCGCGGCGTCAATGTTTTTCGCTGCTCCAGACGAAAGGAACTGATCAGACGAACCTACTTTCGCCAGCGGAAGCAGCGCACCCGACGCCACTGGGTGTGCTGGCGTGCGCCGAGCTCGAAGGGGCTGACGGAAGCGGGACGCGGCGAATGCTGCCTGCGCAGGCAGTAGCGGAGTAGAGAAGCCCGCCGAGTTTTAAACCGATCCGCGTGACGCATGCATGCATGGCTTCCTGCCTGCCTCGTGCGTGCAGGGCGTGCGTGACGCGGCAAATTTCTGGGGCTCACTCGCAGGGCCGGTTGACGTTGGGTGTAATGGGTTCGTCTCTCGGATCGGCGAATACGAGCTGAGTGGCGCGTCGGCGCTGCGAGTGACACGGGTTCAATGAACGATCCATTCGACACCGTTCAATATGGGTAGGCGTGTTCGTCGTATGGAGGAAAGTCGCGACGGCCGTTTGAGCGCGGCAGTCTAGCGGTTGTTGTCCACAGTTTGCCGCGCGGGTTTAGCGAACTCCACTTTGTCGTTCACGCGTTGTATTTTCGCATCCTGTCCCTTAAGGCGGAGCGCCACGGCCTCATTGATTCTCTCCTGCTGCGCGATCGCCGCGTCTTGTCTTGCAAGCTTGGACTTTAGCTCAGTGATCGTCGCCTGTTGCTCTTCCACCTTGCGATGCTCCTTGAGGAACTCATTCAACAACATCGCGTTCACCGGTTCATAACGAACAGTGAATGGCTTGCCTTGTTCATCGTGAACGACCAGTTCGGGAGCGATCTTCTCTACATCCTCCGCAACAAGCCCAAACTGCGGCGTTTTATCCTGATCAACCTCCTTGTTGTAGCGGAAAGTGACCGGCTTAAAGGCAAAAATCGCTTCGCTCGCTCTGCCCATCGGTTTAATCGCCTCCTTAAAGCGTGCGGAGGAGGGCTTGACGCCAAGTTGACCCCTGTTGCTTACCTCAACGGGTACGCCTGTAATTCCTACTCCATTAATGCCAGCAATGAACGTCGCCGTCTGACTTCCAGCCGCCCCGATGCGAATGTGACCAGACTCGCCGCGAGCTCCGAGATTACCTAGATCAATGTTATTGCTACCACTGGTTACAGCCGAACCTGCATTAGTCCCAACTGCGAGGTTGTTAGTACCAGTTGTGTTCTTTGACAGGGCATTAACCCCGAGAGCCGTGTTGTTGCTGCCAGTGGTGTTACTACTGAGCGCACCCATGCCGATAGCCGTATTCTGACTGCCGGAGTCATTGCTATAGAGCGCTTGGAAACCGTCTGCTGTGTTGTTATCGGCGTGGTTTTGATTTAGCGCTGCGTAACCAGTAGCAGTGTTGTAGATGCCAGTGATGTTGTTCTCGAGTGCAAAAGCCCCAACGGCCGTGTTGTTGGCGCCGTTGTTGGCAAGGAGCGCATCGGCACCAATGGCCGTGTTTCCGCTTCCAGTGCTGTTGTAAGAGAGGGTTTCAAACCCTATGGCCGTGTTGTCGGCGCCCGATGTTAGCCTAAACAGCGCATCAAGGCCCTCCGCGGTGTTTTGGTAGGCATAGCCACCGTCCGGTGGTGGTGTGACCGACCAAAGGACGCGCGAAACAAACGACATCAGTGCGAGCACAATGCAACTGACGCGAAGCGGATGGGAGCAACACTTGATCATATGCGGCAGAGGGTGTCCGCGAAGCTTGCTCTGTGTCGAGCGCTATCTTTTGTTGTCACCGGCAGCCAACACGCTGAAATTACCTCCGGGGCTGACAATGTGACCATCTAATTACGTCGTCGATGCGCGCGCGCTTCTAATTGCGCGTTTGGTACTCAGAATAGACAATTTAACTGTCCTGCGACGTTTACCTGGTATGCGATTCAAGCTTCTCGGAAAGTTATTGTCGTTCGTGGGAGCCACCATCATAAGTGCGGCACCCATCGTTTGTGCGCAGTCGCCCCCTGCCGGCCCTCAGGGGCCACCGCCAGAGTTACCGGAAGCGAAAGCGATCGCTCAGCCGAAGGACGAAGGCGAACTGGCAGCTGCAATCACTAAGCTGGCCAGCGGACTCGCAGCGGCGGGAAAATTCTCCGGCAGCATTTTGCTTGCGGCGGGTGACAAGGTGCTTGTCGATCAAGCCTGGGGCGACGCCGACCGCAAAGCGAAGGTGGCGAACACTCCCGACACTGCGTTCGACGTGGGCTCGATCGGGAAGTTGTTCACCCAGATTGCCATTCTCCAGCTAGCGCAAGCGGGCAAGCTCGAGCTGGACGAACCGTTTGGGAATTATGTCACGAATTACCCGAATAAGGAAATCGCCGGGAAGGTCACTATTCGACAGCTGATGTTTAACACCGGTGGGATACCGGATGCCTTTGCTCAGATGAGCCCCGGGACTGATCTGAAAGCAAAACGCGAATTAAAGGATTTTCTGCCCTTGTTCGCTTCCAAGCCGCTCGAGTTCGAACCCGGGGCGAGCAATCGTTACTCCAGCTCCGGCTATATCATTCTCGGCCTGGTGATCGAAGCGCTGAGTGGCAAGGATTATTTCTCTTATATAAAGGACGCGATTCTTCAGCCCGCGGGAATGACGCATTCCGGCTTCTTTGACCGCGGCAACTTGCCGGCCATAGTCGCGCGGAATTATGACGGAGATGATGACGTGACGGAGATGCATCCGCCGCGGGGAAGCTCGGCGGGGGGTCTGCAAGCCTCGGCTGGCGATCTTTTTCGTCTCATTCAGGCGATCGATAAGGGCAAGTTGCTACATAAAGAGTCGATTAAGACTTTGCGGCAACTGATTCCTTCGCCACCAGGCTCGCCCGGGCCTGCAGATGAGTCGAAACTCGCGGCCTATGGCATCAGCGGCGGTGCGCCCGGGGTGAGCGCGCAGCTGGCGGTTGATCCCCAAGGTTACTTTACGCGAGTCGTTCTGTGCAATAGCAGCCCTCCCATGGCGATGGCCATGGGCGTTACCATTCGGAGTTGGATGCGACAACTCCCGAAGCAGGAACACGGAGGATAATCTTGGTCGTCGCGCTAGAGAGGCCTGCGTCCTTGCTTTTTCGCAGCTCGCTGGTTACAAACCTGTGTCCCATGCGTCACGCCAAAGCGAGCAACGCCCAGGCGGCCGAGTCACTGGAGCAAATCCCCAACATCGGCCCGGCCGTAGCGGAGGATCTGCGCAGTATTGGGATCAAAGCTCCGCATGACCTCATCGGCCGCGACCCGCAACGTCTTTACGAGCGGCTCATGTCGTCGTACGGACACCCGGCACGACCCCATGCGTGCTCGATACCTTCATCTCTGCGCTTCGGTTCATGGAAGGCGCACGAGCGCATCCATGGTGGCATTACACGGCCGAGCGAAAGGCAAACACATCCGCCACATCGCCTCACAGCTCCAAACGTTATGTCATCTGCGAGACCCCGACTGCGGGCAAGACGGCGAAGAGGATTGATCGCTGGAAGTACGACACGGTGCGCAAAGCCATTCTTGCCAGCCTCCCGTAGCGCGGCCCGCGCGATTTTGCTTTGTTTGCGGCTGCTCGGACGCCGTTCGCTCCGTCGCATCGTTAGGCACTTCCCTCATTGAGGTAAAGCGCTAGCGATATCGCCAAAAAACTGAGTACCGAGCATCTTTTTCAACCGCAAGAATGGGCATTCAGTTGCCGATCGTACTCCGCCGCATCGAAGTTGCCCTTCGACTCGGCGATCAATCCGTTTTCATCAAGCTTCCAGAGTTCATAGCCACTGATGCGAATCGGGTTACCACTACCGCCCGGTCCGGTGTTCGTGCCGGTCAACGTCCAATGAAACGCGATTAAGTCGCCCCGCGGTTCGAGCTTGTTGAAGGTCACGATCATATCCGGAAAATCGCGCATGAAGCTTCGCGCGACTTCTGTGATTGGCGCAGGCGTTCCGCCATTCACACTGATCGCACCGTTCTTTGTATAAAAGGCAGCGACGGCTTCGGGATGGTGGCTGCTCCATGCCTGCGCGTAAGCGGCCGCGAAATTTTCTAACTCGGAAATCGTCATCATCTCTCGGTCCGGCGTGGAAGCCGAGTGTAAACGGTGGGCTATCACCGGCAATCTCATTCAGCTCATGTAAGACCGCTTCTGCCATGCTGGCTGCGGTGAAGCGATGTCAGGCGCGTAAGAGTACCAATTCCGAATCACCTCTTCCGCTGCCTTCGCGCGCAGTGATTGGAGCGCAACACAGGAAAAATTTTCCGTTTTCCTGCTGTTGCCGCGCAATCCGGAGGAAAAGTTTCCATTGGGCGCATTTTTAGGCATTTCAATCGCCCGACTTTTCATCGCTCGGCCGGTTTTCGGATGATTTACGAGTTCTGGCGATCTTTTCCTTGATGTTTCATCGAAATCACCGCGTGCGCCGCCGGCGCGAGCTTTGATTTGCCGCTAACAGGTCTCCCCGTGGAAATTTTCACGTGTTCGCAAGCCGGAATGGGGAAGGCACGTGCGCTGCTACGGTAGTTGAGTCCAAACGGGAATGTGGCGGACGCGTTTTGCGTTGCTCGAAGAACGCGCGCGCTACAGCCGTTAACGTTGACCATTCTTCTATTCCATGCCGCAAAATACGCTTCCATCCGGGATTTACGACTTGATGCACCTGGCCGAAAGCATTGCGCTCGGCCTGGATAATTACGGGCAATGGATAAAGCTCGGGGGAGAAGTGCCTGAGTTCCGGGCGGCGTTGAAGACGTTGCGAGAGGCTGAGAGCGCTTTTGCCAGTCAGCGGAGCGAGAAGGCTGCGGCTGCCACGTGGATGAATGCGGCTGATGCGGCTCTGACGGAATGGCTGGCCAAAGCACGCCTGGCGGTAATGCTCGCGCGCGGCATGCGCTGGAGTCACACCTGGATCGAAGCAGGGTTTACTCATCGGCGAACGAATGTGCCGAAAGCGATCGCGCCGCGGATCGAACTGGCGCGGCGGCTGGTCGATTTTCTCTCAAGTCATCCGCAGTTCGGCGTTGCGCACGCGGAAGTGACGGCAACGCACGGGCGCAAGCTCTACGATGACATCGTCGCAGCCCGCCAAGTTCATCGCCGGCTCACCGGCGCGTGCAACGACGCGAAACGCGCGCGAGACGCGGCCGAACGCCATATGCGCTGCCAGATGCGCAGTATCATCGTTCTGTTGAGTGCCGCGATGAGGTCGAACGATTCGCGCTGGCTGGAGTTTGGGTTGAACAAGCCGCGCGCGCGCCGGTGTGAAACGTGGGTTGAAAGGGCCGCGCCGAAATCTGCAATCACGGCGTTGATTCCACCTAGTACCAGCGAGGTGGCGGCTTCACACGCGGCAGCTTAGAGCTGCGGCAGGGACATTCATGCCCTGCTCGTGGGGCCGAATCTTTGCTACTTTGCGTCTGTGGGAGATTTGAGTCGAGGTATAGCGTCGCTGGCGCTGAACGCCTTTGGTCTCGTGCTCGTTTTTGAGGTTGGTCGCCCCTTCCGTGACTTAAGCAGAGATGGTCCGCTCGCGATGATCTGCTGGGGAATCGGAGTCGCACTGAGTCTGTTCAGTGTTTTCAAACGTTCGCGTTTCCGAGTACTCAGCTGGCTAGGTCTAAGCCTGAACGCGCTCACGTTGATTGTGATGTCAGCGCTTCTTTGGTTGCTAGGTCACAGCAACTTCGGCTGGCATTAGCGGCAGACTGAAGACGTTTCCAAAGTTAATGCCTCTTGACGAATTCCGAGGCTTGGCGCTTCGTGGCATCACAGAGTCGCTCGACGACCCATCACTTCAGTTGATCGTCCGCCAGACCCATGGTGCGCAAGAATGCGTCCCAACGCGGGTCGTCGTGAAGATTCGTCATTAGGATGTCCGTCCGCAAAACGGGCAAACCGGGGTCGTGTTGTCGCCGCGCGCGTTCCAGCCATTCGAACGCTTTATCCCTGTCATTCCGGTAAGCGTAAATATCGGCAATCTGATACGCCGCGGTTTCAGCGTTTTTTGCAATCAACTAGGCCAGCGCCGCATCGGACTTGGCCACTCGCTTTTGACCCCAGCGGGCGCAGCTCACGATGACCAGCCGTGCCCAATCCGCCGCATCCTTTTGCGCAGCGACGGCTGCTTCTTCAAACTTGCCTTCCAATAGATAGGTCGCGCCTACGCCTGCTTGCGAATACGGCGCCGACGAATTTAATTCAACTACGCGCGCATATTCCGCACGCGCTTCCTTAGTGGGCGCTGACCACTGGATTGTGAGTCTTGAGCTGCGGAAATACCGAGAAGTCGCGATCGGCCGACCAGAGTTCGCGGACGCCATGATAGAGACAGAGCGCCGCGACCCGCGCATCGTGGATGCGGCCGCCTACTGCCGCGCCGCCGGCGAGCAATCGATCCAACTGATCGAGGTAACCAATTCCCTCTCCGAGCCAATGCAGGTGTTCACTTTCCAGTGAGCGAAGAAAACGAATGGCATCACGTGGCGAGGTCGGCCTTTTGAATGGTTTGGGATTCGTCACTACGGAAATAAACTCATGCGCGCAAGGCCATGGTATCGCCCACGCCGAATTGCCTTCCACCAATCCGCGAATCGCTTCCAAGGCGGCCGCATGCGCTCTCATCTCGCGACGGTGCGCGTAAACGAGCAGGTTGGTATCGACCGCGACCATCACCGGCCTTCGTAGATCAAATCGCGAACCTTTTCCCAGTCCCAGTCCCTGAACTCGGGATGCAGCCCGCCGCCGCGTGTCAACGGTTTCCACCTTCGTGGCTTTTTCTGCCGCTGCTTCTCTTTCAGCACCAGCCGCAATCCCTGTTCCGCCAAAGCCCGTAACGTCGTTTTTTCTCTCCGGGCGAGCTGTTGCGCGCGCTGAAAAAGGTCATCTGCAATCTCCATCGTGGTCTTCATAATATGGGTGCCCATATTGCATGAGCGGCAGCCCATATCAAGAGTTGCCTCGGGTCCCATTATTTCTTAGGATCTTCGCAAAGCTTCTGGAAGCGCGGATCCTTGCGCAGCGGATCCCAAAATGGATCGAACTTGAGGTTGGCAACACTTAATCCGGCTGGCACTTGGAGCAGTTGCGGTAACACCGCAATCGCAGAGTCGTGGTCGCCGAAGAGAGCCTGGATTTGAGCGAGCACTGCCTGCGCGCCGGGTTTGTTGACGGCGTCGGTTTCGTAGTCCTTGACCGCTTGTTGGGCCTGAGCGAGCGCTTGCTGCTTTTGCCCGAGACCGGCATAGGCGAGAGCAAGAGTATAAGGAGTGCCATTCGCGTCGGGCGCGACCACGGTATCGGCACTGGGCTTAATCGACTGGATGGCGCGCGTGAAACTTTGCTGCGCCTCAACGTGTCGACCGCTCCACTCCTGGCAAAACCCAAGCTCGACCAGAAACCTTTGCGTAAGTGAGTCGAGCTGCTGCCCCGGTGGAAGGGACTTTAGCTTCTGCTCAATGACGCGAATTGCGCGAGCAAAGTCGCGTTCGTACATCGCCTGAGGCACCCGGCTGTCGACGGTAA
>JAFASN010000017.1 GCA_019244415.1 Verrucomicrobiota bacterium
TTCAGACGCTAACCATCTCTTATGCTCTATCCGCCGCGCCAACTACCTTTCTGCCTTTAATCGACCCGAGCACCAATAATAACACCTGGACTTTCGATCAGGCGCCCGGCAGCAGCACTTACACTGGTCAGCTTTTCACTTTGGCAGTACCGCAACTCGCGGAGTTCATCCGTTTCGACATCAAGACGAACTACGGTGATCCACACCGTTTCGTCGGTTTGTCGGAAGTGCAATTTTACACGCCCGCGCCCGTTCCGGAGCCTTCAAGCATCGGCCTTTTCGGTGTTGGATTAGTTCTAAGCTGCCTCGCTATCCGCAGAGCGTCGTTAACAGGATAGAAGTAATTCCCGGAGCGGCTTCGCTTGCCGCCGGTGTCAACCAGTATCCGGAAAGGGCCGCTACCCAGGAATTCGTACGCATCAATCCTTGCGGTCTCGTTGCGACGGCAGACGAGTGACCTGTACTCAGGGGAAGTTGTGCTAGTCGATCGGGTGTAGCGGCGGGTGTCCTCACCCGCAAATCTAAACGCGGCGCTTTTGCCCTGCGGGTTTCCTCACCCGCAATTCGAAATGCGACGCTCTTCGCCTGCGGGTGAGGACACCCGCCCCTACAAAGCCTGCGGGTGGGGACACCCGCCTCTACAACGTCGGCGGGGTTGGCTCGTCGCAGGTCGCCGGGACCTCGACTCGTTTCTTGTCGATCGCCGCTGTCCAGTGCGCCACGTCGCGCACGCCCATGGCGGCGCTAGGGCGCGGGCGGCAACGCTGTGCCTGATTTCGATTTTACCAGCGAAATATCGGCACTGTTTATTGTACCATCTGCGTTCACATCTGAACGGAAGTTCGTCGCATCAACTGGTTGTCCTGAGCGAGATTTCGTCTGGCTGACATCTGCGGAATTGACTACGCCATCACCGTTGGTATCGCCTATCAAGATTCCCGCGGTGATGCTAGCCGACGCGGCTGATTGGCTGGGCGCGGTCGTTATTTTCGATCCGCCCGTGTGCTTGGATCCCGGCCCTTGTTTAGATGCGAGCGTTTGAGCCGAATCGTGCACGCCGGAAAGGGTGACGGTGAGGTACTGCTGGTTACAGGCAGCCGCATTTAGCTGGACTAGGTAGAAGTTCGCATTTGCGGGGTCAACACCACTGCTCGCCACGCTGCCGCAGGTAGCGCTCACACTATCAACGCTCGATATAGGACTGGTAAAACCGAAACAGAAAGTGTGATTGCCGTTGCCAGTACCGTCGCTGCTCCGCGATTCGACTCCCGGCGCGCCGGTCAATGGCAGCGTGACTGGCTGGGTGGTGCCGTTGATAGATGCGGTCGAGGTCCCGCAGGTGATTGTAGAAGTGCTATACAACGTAGCGCGCCACGCTTCCGTATAGCCAGTGCCGGAATTGGGGGAGTTGCCATCGCCGACGATCACGTTGCCGTCGTCGGAAATACCAGTGGCATCCGTTAATTGCCACCCGGTCAATTGCGTGCCAAGTCCGTAGGTATTGGTCAGCACCTGCTGGAGGTCTCGCACCCCATTTGTTGCATCCCAGATAAAAGCGTAAGCGCTGCTCCCGCCGTTTACCGTCCTTTGCGCCATGCCGACGATAAACGATCCATCGGCATTGGTGGCATACACCGATCCAGCCGATGTGCCTATCATGCCGAGATCGGTGATTGCGTTGTTCGCGCCGGTCCACTTGACCAGATGCGTGGTGCCGTCGCTGGCAATGGACGTGCCGACAATTACCAATCCGTCGGCCGAAATATCCCAGGCACCGCTCGAATCTGGATTATTGACCGGATCGAGGTCGGGCAACTGAACGGCACCCGTAGAAGCGGTCCAACGGTAAGCAGGACCGCCGCCGCCAACTACGATCGTGTTGTCCCTGGAAATGCCGCTGATGGCGAGATAATCAGGGAAATCAAATGGCGTAACGGGCCCACTGCCAGTCTTACTCCAGGCCTGAATGGGTGAGTACGGTCCGTTCAGGCGACCATAGCCAAGGATCAAAGTGCCATCGTCTGAGACAGTCGTTCCGACAGCGTTGACTAATCCCAAAGGCATCATGCCGCCGGCCTCGGTCCAGCGAAACGCGTCAGCAAGTTCGGCACCGGTAATCACTGTGCCATTGCCGGAAACGTCGTAGGCGTTGCTCAGTTGAGTGCCCTGGCTCGCAGGTTGAATCCGCCCCATACCGGTGCAGGCATTCCACCGATAAGCATGGCTGCCGCCATTCGTGACACTGTAGCCGCCGGTGACTGTGCTCCCGTCGGCAGAAAGGTGCGCTGCGTTGCTTTGAATAGAGTTCGCCTCCGGCCCCAAGCCGAGGCCTTGGAAAGTTGCGCTCTTCGCCGAAACGGAAAGCGCCAGCGCAGCCAGGAACATTAACGTTGTACGGTGGGAGGAATTCATGGTACGCGCGAGAATGCCGCCCCGCAGGTTCGCGCGTCAAGCAGAAAAAGGACGGCAAACACTCTCGCAGCCGCGGGTGTCAATGCGCCGGGGACAGCGTTGCGAAAGATTCGCTTTGCGGCGCAGAAAACGCGCCGGCGAGAGTTGTGACATAACGTACGTGCAAGCTAACGGTACTCGGAAACGTACTTTTTCAAAAGCACTTAATGACTCGAACGCACGCGAGGGCGATCGCGGTAGCATTCGAATCATCTTGACTTTCTAAACCGCGTTGCTTCAAACTCCGGCCAATCGCGCGGGCTAGCTTCTCGACGCAGGGTTGTAGCGGGACGGCGCCGAAACCGCTTACCATGCTATTTGAAAGGAACTTTATGAGCGTTGCGAATACAACATTGCGTTGTTTCCGGGCGGGATTGACCGCGGCTGCTGCGGCGGTATTGCTCGGCTGCACCCTGGCTCCTTCGTCGGTACAGGCGCAGGTTCCCGTCGGCGGATTTGTATTAACGCTCCAGCAAGTCGGGCCCAATGTGGTCGCCACCGGAAGCGGTTTACTCGATGTTACCGGATTAACGCTTAGTTCTAGCAACATCGGCCCAGCTATTGGCCAAATAGAGGCAGACATTGCGCTTGTGGCGGTGGGCTCCGGCAAATATGACTTGTACACCGGCATCTCCGGACCTGCTAACTTCGGAACCGGCCTGTTCTTAGCTGCCAACAGCTCTACTGGAAGTTTCGTCGGCGTGCAAGGCGGCGGCAGTGGAGTCTTCAGCAAGGGACTGTTTGTGCCGCCCGGCTTTACCTCCGGTGCGGTCGGTCCAAGCACGGCCACCTGGGACAACGCGACATTCGCCAGCCTGGGCGTGACGCCTGGCACTTATGAATGGACTTGGGGAATCGGAGCGAACCAAAACTTTACGCTACAGATTGGAACGGTTGTTCCAGAACCCGCGACTTGGTCACTGCTGGCCGTTGGCGTTTTCCTGTGCGTCTTTCTTCGCAGACGCGCCGCTTAGGGCGCTGAATCTAGCCGAGAATCGGCAGGATTCAGACCGCCGGATCGTGTCGTAGCATAGCGTCAAGGAGAAAAACGGACTGCGACCGCATTCACAGGTACGACGCGGACAGCGTTGTGAATGATCGCTTTGCGGCGCAGAAAAACACGCGCGCCAGAGTTGTGACACCAGCTACCGGGACCGCGAAAGCTGCTCGGCACGTGGGTGCGAGCGCAGCCGAAGCGAAAACTACAGACGCGCTTCGAAGACGAGATTGAATGGAGTTTCTGTCGCGCGACGAAAATGTTTGAAGCCGGCAGCAGTCACCACTTCGCGAATGCGCGGCTCACCGGCCTGCGCCCCGAGCCCGAGACCAACCTCCTGAGATCGCGACGCCGGAACACAAATAACTGTGGATGCGCTATAGTATATGCGACCGACCGGGTTCAGGTTCGCGGAGACATTGTCTCCCGCGAAAGGCTCGACAATCATCCACGTTCCATCCGATGCGAGTGCTTCGCGGACGTGCCGGGCGGCGCCCACGGGATCACCCATGTCATGCAAACAATCAAAAAACGTGACAAAGTCGTAGTCTTTGCCTGGAAATGCTTTGGACGGAGCGACCTCGAACTTCACGCGATCAGCTACACCGGCTTTCTTGGCCACCTCGCGTGCATGGTCGATTGATGCATCGTGATAATCGAACCCGGTGAATTGCGAAGCTGGGTAAGCCTTGGCCATCAGAATGGTAGAAGCACCGTGACCGCAACCTACGTCGGCTACTTTCGCCCCCCGCTTTAGTTTCTCCTCTACACCGTCAAGGGCGGGAATCCAGTTGCTGGTCAGGTTGGCCAGGTAGTTGGGTCGAAAGAACCGTTCACATCCTTCGAACAAACCTTTTTCATGCTCGTGCCAGCCAAAGCCTTCTCCGGTGCGAAAGATGTCGGTGAGTTTGTCCTCGTCTTTCATACACGAAGCGACCATATGAAAATATCCCGGCAGATGTACCGGTGTATCGTCCATGCCGAGAATGAAAGCCTGCTCCGGTGTCATGTGGTAGCGCTCGGTTACAGCGTCGTACTCAATGTATTTACTGGCTGCGTTCGCGTTCAACCATTCGCGCACGTAACGTTCGGCCGTGCGGGTCTTATCTGCGAGTTCCTGCGAAGTGACCGGTTCGCCGTCTGCCATTGCGCGGTAAAGGCCTAGTTTGTCACCGATGACGATTAAGGTGGCGTGCAACGCTGCGCCCATATCTTGCACTGCCTGCCCAAGCAGGGAATTCAGTTTATCTGTGTCTACCGGGCGATCCAATGCGGCGGTGCTCATGTGGGGATCTCTAACAAATTCAGCGGTTTGTTGTCACGACCAATGTTGATGAGGCGGTCCTCCTTTGATCATCGACCCGGTGTAGCGGCGGGTGTTCTCACCCGCAATTGTAAATGGTACGAATTCTAAATGCGGCGCGTTTTGCCTGCGGGTGGGGACACCCGCAATTCTACGCAATGCTTTTGGCCTGCGGGTGGGGACACCCGCCTCTACAACGTCGGCGGCGGTGGCTTGTCGCAGGTTGCGGGAACGTCCACCTTTTTCTTGTCGATCGCCGCGGTCCATTGCGCCACGTCACGCGCGTCCATGGCGGTGCGTGGCTCGAGACGGGCATCGCGATAACCACGCTCATTAACGTCGGGCAAGTACTGGGCGCGGGAGAGGAGCGTTCCGCGGCAAATCTTCTCTAAGTTCGGAGTACGGTGCTCGGTCGCAAGACGCTCGCTTAGTTCCCGGATGAGATCGGCAGGAATGCGGTGCCGTTCCGAAGGAAAAATGTAGCCGAAGAGAATGAGATGGGCGAAGAGGACGCGCCAGTCTTCTCCAAAACGCCAGCGTAAGTACGGCCAGCCGATTTCCTCGGCGCAGCTTTGAATGAGGTGCACGATGTCGCCGCCATCGAAGCGTTCCCGTTCCTGGATGAACGCTTTCATCCAGATGATTTCTTCCGGCGCGACGACTTTCACTTTGCGCCCGAGCAACGCTTCCTCACGGGCGCGGCTGAACCAGAGATCGTCCACTTCGCACAAGCCATTCCCGGCGGCGTAGATCAGATCGACGAAGTTTTCCCCGGAATGAATTTTCGCCAGCCAATGCGGAAACGTCTTCTCCGCCTCAAAGCCATGCTGCCGGAATAATTCGAGAGTGCGATTTACATCAGCACCGCGCAGGAAAAGATCGACGTCCTTGGTGTGGCGGGCGAGCCCGGTGTAAACGCAAATCGCGTAGGCGCCGCCGAGAAGAAACGGAATATCGTTCGCCTGGAGTAGCTCGATCGCGCTGCGGTAAAAGTCCGCGCATTCGGGCGGCAACGTCGCTTCGGCATTCACGCGCTTAGATACGTGGCTCGCCCGAGGTTCGGCGGCATCCGCGCTGCGTGCCGCGTTCGTTTCGTTAAGCGATGGGCAAACTCCGTGTCGCGGCGACGGCAGACATTCATTATGGCAAACATTCGCGCGGTACGCTGGCGGATGCCTTTGCTGAGGTCTCGCGTACTGCTGACGTGCTTCTGTTTTGCGGCGACCTGACTGATTACGGGCTGGCTGAAGAAGCGGAACAGCTCGTGGCGGATTTGCATGCTGCGCTGCGTATTCCGGCGCTGGCGGTACTCGGCAACCATGACTTCGAATCGAACCAGGCTGATCAAATCAGCCGCGTACTCGATGCGGCGGGCGTGATCATGATTGATGGCGCCGCGCATGAGATCGGCGGGGTCGGTTTCGCGGGGGTTTGCGGGTTCGGCGGCGGCTTCGGGCGGCGGATGTTGAACGCCTGGGGTGAGCCGCTGATCAAGGAATTCGTGCAGGAGGCGATCGATCATGCCGTGCGACTGGAGCAGGCGTTGGCGAAGTTGCAGACGGAGAAGAAAGTTGTCGTACTTCATTATGCGCCGATCCGCACCACGGTGCAGGGCGAAGACCCGGAGATATTCCCCTTCCTCGGCTCGAGCCGGCTGGAAGAACCGATCAACCGGTTGCGTGTGGATGCGGTGTTTCATGGACATGCGCATAACGGTACGGCTGAAGGAAAAACCGCGACAGCGGTGCCGGTCTACAATGTTTCATTTCCGCTCTGGAAAAAGCGCGGAGCGCAGACGTCGCCGTTCCGGATCATCGAGATCTAACGAGACGCGAGTAGTTACTAGGCCAAGCGTTATTGGCAACAGCGAGTCAGCCTCAGACTAGGACTTCGAACTAGTCGTCGCACTGCCAACTGCCCAATTGTCGTTTGCCCTCACAAACCAGACAATCCTATATGGTTCAAGTGTGTCCTAACCTGCACCTCACTCCAGAAGACAGGCTCGATGCTATTCGCCATCTCGATCGTCAAAGCACGTGGGAATCTCTTAATGATTGGCGTTACTGCAGCGTCTGCAAAAAGCTGTTCAGCGGACGACAGATTGAGGTTCTCGGAGGGAGCTGCGGGCTTGGGCCGCTCCGTTTGCATTGTCCCACCGTCGCTTGCAATTCTACTCCGGCGGATTGGCGATCCCGGCCGGTGCTAAACGGCGGGAGTGACGAAGGTGATCTCCGCTTTTCGTCGCATTACACGGTCGCTGTCTATCAGGACAATGGCCGCTGATTGGTATTCCGAGCGGAGGCCGCTTGTGAAGCTGCGCGAATCACGTCACGGCTACATTCACGTCCTGCACTTCCAAGGGGAAGTCGATCTGCATCGCGGACCTGCGCTGCGCTGTGCGTCACACTGCTGCGTCCCCAAACCTGCCCAACCCCTCTTCGGCGAACGCGAGGAACATCGCGTGTCCGGTAGCCACCGCCGCGGTGACGTAGCGGAGTGGTAGCGCGACTAAAATCGGGTGACCTTCAGTGCTCCGAGGACAAAGGCGAACGACCGCTGTCCAGTCAGCGCGTCATTGGAACTGGGAGACAGCGTCTCCGAGAACCAATCCCGTTCAGCGTAGCTGCGCGACGCCAGCTTAGAAACTGATCTTTAGAATACTGCCGGTAGTGCCATTGACGAGCCAGCCTGCTTGAGGGTTCGCGAAAGCCACGCCCCAATAGCCAATGACGTTGCGCAAAGGGTACCATGTCTTCCCTTCGTCGGGGGTCCACGCTGCGCCCCCGTTGTCGGCGGTGATCACAACGGTGTCCTTTAACCTCCAGTCCTTGTAATCATTGTTGCGACGCACGTAGCTGAGCCCATAAATCGCGCCTGTCACAGGAGGACGGTTGGTGATTGTCCATGTTTTGCCGCCATCCTGGGATACAGCGGTGCGGGCGTTGTCGGGATAGTTCGGATCAAGATCACCGCCGCCAACTATGCCGTGAAGCGCATCGCGGAAAGCAATGGTGAACGCACCGGCAGTGGGTCTGCTAAGCAGCGGGGTGTCATACGCGTTCCAAGTGTTGCCGCCGTCGGTCGTGGCGAGGACCCGGGCGATAGCGGAGCCGCCGGTCGCGATCCAGGCATTGTTTTCGCCTTCAGTAGTGACGCAGGTGCCGCTGGAAGCAAATGAAGCTTCACCGGGCAAGGCCGGCGGCATGTTGTTTCTGATACTGTGCCACGTCATTCCGTCCAGAGTACGGCGATCGGGAAAGCCTCCGTTGACCGAGTCGCTATGCGCAATACCCCGCGTCTCCGTCCAGAAGGCAAAGGCGTCGTAGAATGCCTGCGGATTTTGATTAACGAATTGGATGCGCCAGGTGGCGCCACCATCTTCAGTCTTGTAGATGCGGAAATCTGTCGGGTTGTTTCCGATGGACAGGAGGTAGGCAATCTTGTCGCTAAAAGCCTGCACATCTCGGAACTGAAGCGTCTCCGCACCCGGGACGACATGCGCATTCCACGTCCGGCCGCCGTCAGTCGTAACCGTGTAGGTGCCGTTGCGGCCGCAGGCCCAGACTACGTTCTCATTGACGGCCCAGACGGCGATGAGGCCGCTGGTTGTGCCGCTGTTTTGCGGGATCAACCTGGGCCGCTCGACTTGAGTACCAGAACCCGGTTCCTGCGCGCCACAGACAGCGCAGAGCCAGAGCGAAGCAACGAGGCGAAGCAATGATTTGTACAACATAACGATCCCTCCCGAAGTACTGCTGCGGAGTAATTACACCCGCTTTTATTTCATCTAATGGTTTCAGGTGCGGCAGTTCAATAAAATTCTTCGTCTGCCACATTGGTTTCGGGCAAACGGGTAACCCCGCAAATCTTCAGCGAAATTGCGCAAGGCACGTTGTTAAACGGACAAGTCGAGGCGATTGACAAGGCAATCAGAAAACGAATGTCCGATTCGGCTGAGTGTCGGCGAAGGCGTCTCGCTCGCAGTGCGCAGCGGAGTTTGCCTCACATCTGGATTCTGGGGCAACAGTTCCTGTATCGTCTTTGGCGAATCAGAAAATTGAGGGACGCGGGTTCGCGCACCGTCCTGTCTAGTTCCTCGCCTTCTTACCTGATCTGGCCGCCCCTTCTCACTTCGCGAAGGCTACCTTGCGCGTCTTAAGATCATAAATCACCCGCCGCTGCATGTCGGCGGGATGGTGGCCTGGAGCCTGGCTACCATACACGGTCAGATAAAGCCTGTTGTTTGGAATGTCCCAACGGTCGAATAAGACGCCGAAATGAGTATAGCCGCTGTCGCCCCCGCGCTTGAGCTGCGGAAACAGATCGTGAAACACCTTTTCTGACAAAGAGGGCTCAAGCATGCGAATACCATCATAGGAAATGAACAACAAAGCGCACTCGTTGCAGCCTGAGCCGCATTTCTGCTCGATCACCGTATAGTGCGCCTGGCCTTCGTCCGAGGTTTCGACATATGGCGACTCGTGGTATGCAGACAGGTCGGCCAACGCGGACGAGCATAGTACGGCAAATATTGGTACGAGCGCTTTCATAGGTCTAACGAGACACAGATCAGCCAGACTCCAGCAACACCCGAAAGGTGAAGGCAAGGTAAACGCGGGCGTCGAAACGGCGATGTCGGCTGGATCATTTTGTTAGCGTTGCGATGCAACACCGAGTTAAGGCATCTGAACAAATCCGATGAGATTACCTTCTGCATCTCTCGCCGCAGCCACCAGTTTCCCGCCGCCAACATCTTTTACCGCTTGTTGTATCTGTCCGCCAGCGTCGAGGACCAATTGCAGACTGGTCCGAATATCACTGACGTGCCAGAAGGCAGTCGGGCCAGGTTGCCCGCTGGGGGTTAAACCGATGTCCTGATCGCCTACCTTGAAACCAACATAGTACGGGCTATCCACCGATGGCTCAATGCCCAGAAGTTTGGTGAAGAGCGCCTTCGCTCGGGTCATATCAGCAGCGGAATAGAGGACTGTCTTGATGCCTTGGTTCATAAGTGGGGTATTGCTTTTCATAGGCGTAAACGGCGGTTAACGAGACATAAGCTCAGCCACGACCAGCTAAGAGCGCGACTTCGCTGCCCTGAGCACATCCTAATCACGTTTCGCCAAGTTAACAATGAAGCCGGGGGGAAGCGGTGCGACATGGACCTTAGGCCGGAGGTTTGGCGTCGGGGACAGGCGAGTCAAACCGGCTACCGTCGGCTGCAGCGCCTGGTTAAACCTTTCTCGGTCGCCGCGGAAGCCACCGGTTCACGCGAGACTTGTAAATGCTGTAGCTTTCGCCAAACCGCCGTTCCAAACCGGGCTCTTCCACGAAAATGACTACGGCGTGCAAGAAAACGAAGGCGAGCGCCGCCAAAGCGAGAGCGCAGCCACTGCGATTCCACAGCGCCAGACCAGTCAGTAAAATGACTGCTCCCAGCGACATCGGATTTCGCACGTATCGAAAAGGGCCAAAAGCAATGAACTCGGTCGGGAACAACCAGTCCTTACCGCGACGAGACAAGATGCCGCGGGTACTGAGCAAGGCACCGCAAAGAAGTACCAGGAGGGCGCCAACAAGAAGTAAAGGCAAGCCAATCGCTCGGGTCCAGTCCGGTAAGAACGACCTGAAACGCACATCAAATGCGCGTAACTGTAACAGTAACCATCCGACTAATATCCAAATCCCGGCGACCAACATTGTCGTCCGAATCGCTCTAGCGGCGTTGCCCATAGGTGTAACGGGACACAAGATCAGCTACCGCGCCTGGGAGCGCGCTTTCGCTGCCAAGTTGAAGGTTGTCGCTACTCTTCGCAACTCCAAAAAGCGAGGTGCCCTTAGCCGCACCGCCTGGCCAGATGGTTGGCTCAACAAACAACTTTGAACGGTTTGGTGCTTGCCGCGACGAGCCGATCTCCCTTGTCATCTTCTAAAAGGATGAGATGAACTCCCTTCGCTTTGGCGAGAACGGCGACCGCGTCTAAGCCGCCACCGCGCTGTTCGATGCTTCTTAGCTTGCGCTGGCTCATCGCGTTCGATCCGTTAGCGACCGAATCGAGCCAGTCTTCTGCCCACTTATTTTCAGGTGTGGTCATACAGTCGAAGAACTTCGCTTACATCTAACGAGACAAAGCTCAGTCGCGGCTACCTGACAGCGCGATCTCGCTGCGCTACCAACGTCCTACTCACGAAGTACGAAAACAAATCGGGCAGGTGTTGACTGCATTGCCCGGTAAGATGATTTTTCGCAATGCTCACTCGACCTTTGCGGCCTTGAGATCATAACCGTTGTTGCGAATGAGCATTTGCTCAACTCGACCGCTACTGCCCCGGACGAAGATGTACCGTGCTGTATCGTCGGGAGTGAAAAACGTGGTGTCAGACTCTGGCAACAGATCGATTCGGTCCGGCTGGCCAATCTCTTGCAGCCCCAGCTTGTCGTCGCTCACGGCGACGCGATAAGCGAGCGATCCCATGAGGCGATAAACTCCAGCATAGTCGCTCAGTCGCTCGCCACCAACCGACGCTCGGCTCGGCTTGGTCGGGTAGAAGGTCTCGTGCGAGGCGAGAATGAGCCATCGGCCATCTCGCAAAATGTACGTATCGGTTTTGCGCAAGGGCTGCGTTGTGACCTTCTGCCCATCCCAGTCTTCTGTCTCGATGATCCGATAAGTCATCACTGCCGTGTCACCATCGCGCGCAATGCGGACGTCCTCGAAGTGGAAGTCATCGCTGTAGCCCGCCAACGGTGGGCGGAAGCCGTGCATCACCTGCTCTTTTGATTGGAGCGCGGCAGATGGCGTGGCAATGAAGTACCGAGGGTGAACGTAAGGCGACCAAAGCGTCGGATCGCCCTTGTCGAACAGGAGAATTCTTTCGCGAGCGATTCGGGTAAGTTCTTTCTCAAGTTCGGTGTCAGACTGTGCTGTTGGTGCAGTTGCCTGCGCCAACAGCGCCGCCGGCATGAGTACGGCACTGATAATCACGCGCGGTATAATCATATAACGAGACAAAGCTGAGCCGCGGGTACCTGACAGCGTGGCTTCGCTGCTCAATGCGTATTCTAAATCAGGAACGGTCAAGTTAACAAGCCGGGTAGCGGTCGGCGGCAGCGCCTGATTAGGCCTTCGCCACGTCGACGTACTCGGCGCTCGATAGAGGTTCGGGGACGGAGAGCCCTTCGGCTTGCATCTTCTCGATGTGGAACTCGATAGCTTCACGGATCAGTTGAAGCGCCTCTTCCCGCGTTTCGGCGGCTGCCACGCAACCGGGCAGATCGGGCACGTAAGCTCCGTAGCTCGTCGGACTGCGCTCTAGAACAATGGCGTACCGCATCAGTTTTTCAGGCCGGCTTGCTTAACGATACTGTTCAGGGTACCACGCGGAATGTCAACGCTCGGCTGGCCGGCAATCGTGACAACGCCGCACTTCTGCGGTGCCTGGAGTGGCGATGACTCTCGCCGGTGCGGGCTAGAAACCAGCCGTCGCTCTCGATAAGCCTGATCGCTTCGCGGACTTTCACGCCGTTGCATACAGGTGCACATGCTTCCGGTCAACGCTGCATACGTCTAACGAGACAAAGCTCCGCCACACCTATCGAGAGCGAGCTTGGCTGCGAGTTTAGTGTTGGAAGTCACGAGGAAGCAAGGAAACAAACGGGCAGCTGTCGGCTGTGGCGATTGGTTATGCCTCTCCGTTATCTGGCGCCCGTCGTGTCCTTCTTCCGCCCAAGTATGGTCTCGTCGCGGAGGGCTTGAAGATCGACTTGGCAGGGCGCGTGATCAGCTGCCGGCGTGGAATCTTCGATTAGTTTGCGCACTGAGGATCCAACCTGCGTCCGCAACTCGGGCCACATGCACGCAAACGCAGGGTTGCTCAAGATTGGACCCCAATTGTATCCGAGCCTGGCCACGGCGTCAGAGGGGAGTAGGCCCTGCTCTACCTGAAGCTGAATCATCTCGAGCATGCGAAGGTCTGCGGTCGCTATCCGCTCCACGGTTTCCCAGTCTTCGAGGGTCCACCGCTTCACGGCCTCTGGGTATTCGGATTCCGTCTCGAGCCGATTCGTCCGGGCGTTGAAGCCTCTATGGAATTCCGCGGTCGAAATCCCAATCGCCCGGTATGCCGCTGCACGCGCCTGAATATTGCTTTCCCGAATCTGCATACCCACAAATAGCAACGAGATGATCACCCCAGCTGCCCCCAACGTCTGCCGAATCGTTCGGCTTGAAATGCGAAATCGTGATGGCAACGACTTCATAGACCTAACGCGAACAAGATGAGCGACGCCGGACGGAAGCGCGCGCTGCACGGAATGGAACGGACCGGCGAGTCGCGCGAGTGAATCAATGGAAGTGTCGAAGTCATCTCAAAAGTGGAGCACACAGCGCTCCGCCGTTCGCTCCATGGCATGGTTAGATTCGTTTCCTGCATTTAGTGTCCTTGCTGGGAATGCTCCCTTAACATCGCTAAGTATTGGTCGATTAATTCGACTCCGTGCACCGGCGACCAATGGCCGGAGACGATCTTATCGATTTTGAGATGAAGCTCTTTTAGCTTTTGCAATGTCTTAGGATATTCGTCGATATCGGAAAACGCGAGGTTGCCGAGATGTTCCTTTAAGATCGAGCCAGCGTAAAGGACGCTCTCCCTGGGGAAGTAAACAAAGATGTCGTCGACGTTATGGGAAGGTCCCAGATAGAAGGCACGGAGAGATCCGTTCTCAAGCTCAAAATGATTCTGGAAGGTTTTAGTGGGAAGACTGAGTGGAAGGTTAGGATAAGAGGTCAAATACTTGCGCGTAAAGTCGATCGTCTTTTCCCAATCGCTCTTGAGCGTCTGCTCGGTCAATTCCGTCGACATGACGTTAGCACCGATGCTCTTCCAGTAAGCAACGCCTCCCGCATACTCTGGGTCGTGGTCAGGCAGAATGACATCTTTCACCGGTTTATCTGTTATCTTCCGGATCTCTTGCGCCATCAGGGCAGCGGTCTGAGGGGACCAACCGGCACCAACTAGCGTGACGGAGTCAGAGTCGATATACAAAACGTAGTTTGTTGCCGCGTAATGTGAATCCTCCGCAAGATAGATCGAGCCTGTCAGTGGATAGATTGAGATGCCGGGTTCGGCAGCGCCGACCCTCGAAATTGAAAACAGTAGGAAGAGAGCGACTGCTGATTTCACGATTGCGCCTATGAATCTAACGGGAATTCGACTGAAATATTCCGCTTTGTAGAGCGGGGACAGCTGCATAACAAAGTGCTTCTGAGCGGCTGCGGCCATTGCTGGCGGGCTTCGGCACGCCCATGATGATATCGAGCTTGGTTTTTTAGCGCACGAACATTCTTTCGCTTTCGTCGCCACACAAACTTGCGGCTAACATAAGTTACGGAACAACCAGTGCTACCGCCCGCGGTCATATTGCGATTAAGCGTATCCCTTCCGCACGGCCATAGGTGATATATTAGAAACAGCTAACTCCAGTTAAAGGAACCTTCGTTTTTAGGGCGAACAATTCTCGTCCGCCACCTAACACGCAGGAGTACCGAGTAAGACGACTAAGGAGGCACAATACTCTTCGGTACATCGCCACGCCGCCAGGCCGCCACGCCGCACCGTACATTTCGCTGTTCGGCGTGGAATGAGTTCCGTATGTTCTGAGCGAAATGACTGCGAATGAGATCAAGGCAATGCAGGCACCCATAAAAGAACGCTACCGGCAAACGCCGGAGGCGGCGCTGATCACGTTGCACGCAGAAGGGCGTCTCGGCGAAGGCGTTACCTGCAAGCTCGAAACTGGCAGGGCCGCTGTGGCTGCCGGGCTGCATCCGGCGAGTGGTGGCGACGGCCTCAGCGCGTGCTCGGGCGATATGTTACTGGAAGCGCTCGTCGCATGCGCCGGCGTAACGCTCAACGCAGTCGCTACTGCGCTCGAGATTAAGCTGCGCGATGCGAGAATACACGCGGAAGGTGATCTCGACTTTCGCGGTACTCTCGGCGTCTCAAGGGAAGTGCCAGTCGGTTTTCAAACCATACGATTGCGATTTGATTTGGACACGGACGCGTCGGACGAGCAGATCGCGACGTTGCTCAAGCTAACCGAGCGTTATTGCGTGGTCTATCAAACCCTGGTGCGCCCGGCCTCAATCGAAGTCGCGCATCAGCTCACAAATCGTTAGCTTGGTTAGCCCCACCGCGGCTGTTCATCCGGGCTAATGCCGAGCGCGAGCTTGCCGCAAATCTCATGCGTCAGCATCGCATTCGCTGGATGTAGCCGCCCGATTCGGGCATCGCGGAATAACTGCTCGAAAGGCGCCTGCCGGAAAATGCCGAACCCTCCTGCAACTTCAAGCGCGCGATCGACAACGCGGAACGCCGCTTCAGTCGCACGATACTTCGCTGCGAAAATCTTAAGTACCCAATTCGCGCCGTGGTTCACACCGCGCGACCATTCATCAGCAAGGTTTTCGAGTTGCGGCCCAATTCCTTCGAGCTCGATCGCCATCTCAGCGACGGCATGCTGTACTTCGGGGTGATATGCCATCGAGCGCGTAAGCGTCATGGACTTTTTCTTCTTCACTGACTCGACGGTGAGTGCGAACGCGCGCTGCGCCACGCCATAGTACACATTCGCGAACCCAAGCAGAGCCCACACAAAGACCGAGAGAACAAAAGGGTCCAAGCCCGCCGCTCCAGCGGGTACGACACGCGCGATGTAACGATCCGGAATAACGACGCCCTCGAGAATGGTGTCGTCACTGCGCGTCGCGCGCATACCAAGCACGTCCCAGGTTTCCTTGATGCTGTAGCCAGGAGTATCACGCGGCATGAACGCATGTACGACTTTCGGAGCGTTAGCATCGGTGGTGTCGAACCCATGCAGACCGAGGAAAGTCCAAACAGGTGTGAGACTGCTGAAAAATTTATGACCTGTGAAACAGTAGCCGTCATCGACCCGTTCAGCGCGCGTCGTCGAAAACAGCACGGGAATGTCGTTGCCTGATTCGGCGTGGCCGGCTGCGAAGACGGCGCCGTTGACCGCCTCACGCAACAACCATTCCAGCGAGCGATCTCCGTTGCGCCAGAGCTCAGCGGCAACTCCGGTCCAGTAGAGATGCATGTTCACCGCGAGTGCAGTCGCCGCGGCATAGTGGCCGAGCCGGCGTTGTTCCTGCGCGACTTCGGCGATTGAAAACCCCTGGCCACCGAGCTCGCGCGGCACCGCCGCCGTGAGATAGCCGGCCTTTCGCAGCTCCTCGAAGTCTTCGGTAAAGAAGCGATTCTCGCGATCGTACACAGGCGCGCGTTGCGAAAATCGCCCAAGCATTTCGTCGCTGAGCAGCGTGTGTTCGGCCATGGCGCTCGAAGCGAGCATAGGAACCTGGCAAACGAGCAGCAAGATTGTTTTCGGCATCAGCCCTGCGCGTAAATCTTTGGCTCGCAACGCTGTTCCGCGCTGTGTATTAGTTGCAAATGCCGCTCTACATCGACATCCACGACGTGCCGGGCAGCACAATCGCTGAAGTCGCCAAGGCACACGAGATGGACGTGGCGATGCAGGAGAAGTACGGCGTGAAATATCGCCGCTACTTCTTTAATCACGAATGCGGCAAGCTGTTCTGCCTTGTGGATGCGCCGAACCCTGAAGCCGCTGTGCAAGTGCATCGCGAAGCACACGGCTTGGAAGCGAAGCGGCTCATCGAAGTACAGCCGGAGCTCGCTGACGCGTTCCTGGGCGGCGGCAAAGTCGTCAACGGCGCCGTCATGCTGCCGGACGCGAGCGCGGATCAACTCGACCCCGCAGTGCGCACGATCATCTTCACCGATATCGTCAATTCCACTGCGTTTACGCAGCAGCTAGGCGACGAAAAAGCAATGGAGTTGCTGCACAAACACGATTCCATAGTACGGGACGCGCTCGCGCAGACGAACGGCCGCGAAGTGAAGCACACCGGCGACGGAATCATGGCGTCATTTTCGTCGGCGGTTGCGGCGATGCGTTGCGCCGCGCACATGCAGCGCGCGTTCGATGCGACACAAGCGATGGATCTTCCGGTGAAGGTGCGCATCGGCGCCGCAGCCGGCGAACCGATCGATCACAACAAAGACATTTTTGGCTCAACCGTGCAAATGGCAGCGCGGCTTTGCGCGCATGCGGAGCCGGACGAAATTCTCGTCTCGAACGTGGTCGCCGAGTTATGCATCGGCAAAGGCTTACATTTCGAGTGCCGCGGCGAAGTGACGCTGAAAGGCTTCGATCGGCCTGTTCACGTGCACGCCGTACACTGGCGCGACGCGTAGCGTTCGGTCCGTGAGCGCGATTGGAGCAGGTGCGCCCTGACGGACGCGCGCTCGCCTACGAAGGAAGCGGCTACCCCTTCCGCCATCAACCGGGCCCGATTGACGCAAATCTTACCGGCACCAGAACGTGCCGCCTCCGTATTGTACAAGCTCTGGTTCGACGCTCCGGCAACGATCAACGACACAAGCTACGAGCTAATCCCGCTGGTTCCGCTTGGGTAGCGCACGCGCCTCGCGTGCTGGTTTCGGCGACCCGCCGAAACGACCTTTCGGCTGCGTTACCAAAAACACGCCGCCGACCACGCGTCCCTTCATCAAAGCGATAATCGCCAGAATAAACAGTGCTACAGCAAAGGCAGCAACACCCACGATTGGCCACCGGGAGCATTTCCGCGAAGAACGGTCGCCGAGCGGCTATCTGCCTATAGGCGTGGGTCTGGGCGGCGGGTCAGTGCTGGTCGCCGGGCGAGGGCTTCGGTTTAGCTTCTTTTGTTCTGGGTTGCCCTTGGGAACGACCTTCGGCGGCGCCATTGTGTTCCGCTTGCTGACGCCCGGCCGCATTTTGCGGCTGACGCGAGTGGTCGGTCGTTTCCCGCCGTTCCGCCGCGTTGGATGTTTGGCCCGCTCTGGTCTCACGGGCTTCCGCGCCGCGCGTTTGCCGGGTGTTCTCACGAGCCTCGGGACGGCGGTTCTCTTCATTTCGCGAATTTTCACCGCGTTCGGCCGAGGTCTTTTCCGCGTTATGAGTGTTCTCGCGGTGTTGTCCGTTTTGCCTCGCTTCTCGCGCCTCTGCGCCACGTGCGCTCCCGCGTGACTCCGCTTCTCCCCGCTGCGTCTCGCGAGCGGCCCCATTCGTCTTTGGCGCGGCCTCGGCTTTGCCTGCCGCGGCTTGACCCGGTTTCTTGGCCCCCTGTTGCGCAGCCTGGGCTGCTTCTGCGCGACCCGCGGGTTGTGTACTCTTGTCGAAAGAGCGAATCGCTTCTGGCTTTGGATGGCCCTTATTCACCGACGCTTGTAAATCTCTGTTTTTACTTGCTGCTTCGCGTCGCGCTGTTTGCTGAGAAGTGGCCGGGATGTGTTGCGCGCTTTCAGCGGCTTTCTGCTCCGCGGTCGGCTGCGCCTGCACGCCATTCGGCCCATTGAAACTCGCTCGGTTGCTGTTGTTGGCTTGGTTGCTCAGGACGGAACGATCCTCAAAAACATTATGGACCACGGCCGTGTTCACATGAGTTACGGCCGCATTGTACGAGAAGACGTTCCCATCCCATCGACCGCCTAGATAACCATCGCCGAAATAGCCAAAGCCATAGTTGATACCGCCGTAGAACCCGACCTGCGGACCCCAGTAACCATCATTAAATACATAGACGCCGTTGTTAAAGCCCCACCACGGCGGCGTCCAGAGCAGGCCGACTTGCGGCGGTTCCGCCCAGAATCCGGGCACCCAATAATAACCTACGTCGCTGTAACCCCAGTAACCGGGCGTCCAGATATATCCATCGACGGGACATACTGGTTGTTGCTCCACGACAAGAGTAGGTGGGGCAATTTGAACCGATACACCTACTTGAGCATAAGAAGGCGTAAAGCTGAGGGCTGCGTAAATCAGCGCCGCGAATGCGAAAAAGCGGAATTTCATAAGTTTACTTGTTGATACGGAACGGAACGCAATTTGGCTGCCTCGGACTGCAATTCCGCGCTGCCGACGCTGCTGCTAGTGCCGTGATATCGCTGTCAGGAAAGCGTAATCACGTTCGGAAACCTTTTTCTCGAAAGCGCCTTTCGAGCTGAATAGCAGCACCTTCTTTCCAACGAACTGAAGATGAAGATCGCCCGCATTGACGAACACGCCACCGGTAGGTCGCGTCGGGTAACCCTGAGACCAGCCATTCTGGTTTTGCTCAAACCACGCCTGGAGCTGCCGGTATTCTGGTGATCCTGAGGTCAGTGACAATGTCTTCCGTTCCGGGCTGTTCGAGCCTGGACTCGGTTCGTAAACCACTACCTGGACGTCAACGTTGTCCGGTAGCGCAAGTGGGAGAGTTTTGCTGCACGCCGGCAAGCCGACGAGGAGCATGAGCAGTGCACAGATCAGGAAACCTTTGCCGGAAGGAAAAGCGCGCATGATAGATTCGCCGATGACGAAAGCAGAAGAGGTCATGATTGTGACACGCGCAATGGCTATGTAACAACTCGTATTATGTCGTGACGCTCGCGAGAGGCGAGAAGTACGGTTGCAGGGGAATTACACTTGTTTGCGGCAGCCGTTGAGAGATCGAGGGAGTGACGCACCTATGCAAGCGCCTGCGGGTGGGGACACCCGCCTCTACAAGGTCGGCCGGTGGTGGCTCGTCGCAGGTGGCGGGAACGTCCACCGTTGTCATTCGAGAATGCTGCCGGGTAAAGACTTCCGCATCAACTCGGCGCGAACGGAGTTGAATAGGAAAAAGTAACTATCGTCTCTATAAGGGAAATATACACAATATGAAGTCACGTATTCTCGCTCTTCTCGCGCTCGCTCTCGCGGCGCTTCCGTTTTCGTCCTCGCAGGCGTTCGTCGGCATCTCGGTCAATTTCGCGCCGCCAATTCTGCCGGTGGTCGCCCAGCCGATCTGCCCCGCGCCCGGTTACATCTGGACGCCTGGCTACTGGGCGTATGATCCGGCGTTCGGCTATTACTGGGTGCCAGGCGCATGGGTGCCCGCGCCGTCGATCGGCCTGCTCTGGACACCGCCGTACTGGGGATTCTCCAATGGCGTTTACGTGTTTAACCAGGGCTACTGGGGACCGACCGTCGGGTTCTATGGCGGAATAAATTATGGCTACGGCTATACAGGCAACGGGTACTGGGGCGGCCGCTGGGACGGAAATGTATTCCGCTACAACACAGCGGTGTCGCGCGTCAACACCACCGTGATTCATAACACTTACGTGGATCAATCTGTTGTCCGTCAGCAGGCAAATACAAGCCGCGCCAGTTTTAATGGCCCAAATGGCATTACCGCGCAGCCGACGGCACAGCAACGAGCGGCGGCGGAAAGCGCACAGAAAGTCGGGCCCACTTCTCAGCAGCTCGCCCTGCGTCGGGCCGCGAGTACCAACCGCGACCTGCGCGCTGCCGTGAACCACGGTCGTCCGCAGGCTCAGGCGATCGAGGCCGTCCGAAGCAGCGCCGCGCCAATGAACGCGCCGGCTAAAACCGAAGGGGAGCGCGCCACGGCGGCCGAGCGGCAAAATAACGCGGCGACGCGACGCAATAACGCCGAGGCGGCAACGAATCGTCCACGCCAGAGTCCTGAGGCGAGACAATCGACGACCCGGGCAGAGAACCAGCGGGCCGCACAGAATCAACGCGCTGCGGAGCAGCAGCGTGCCGCGGAACGCCAGCGCGAGAACGCGCGGAACTCCGAGCTTCGTGCCGCACGTGGAGCTGAAGCGCGCAGGTCTGCCCCAAATGGCCCGCTGCGGCGTGAAATGGCTCCGCAGTTCCGCGGGCCGCAGAACGCCAGACCTCGCCCGCAGCCGAATACCAATCGGCGGCAAGCTCCCGCGGAACAACAGCGCGGGAAAAAACGTCAGCCTCCGGGACAAGGCTGATCATCGCGAATCGGGCGCGCAGATTTTAACTTGGTACTCACCGGCGGCAGAACTTGGTCTCTGCCGCCGGTCGAGCGTTCTCTCAATTTCCGGGTTTGGTGGCTGCTGAAGACGTAATCTCGCGAAGAACGACGCCTGCGGAGCAGGCACCTTTCTAAGTACCCGCACGAGGTTCTGGTCCTTACAGGAGTCGTTGCCAGACGTCCACGTTTTCCGCGCGAAACGCCGCGATCGATTTTGCCGTGGCGTAAACGCGTGTAGCGCAATTTGCTTTGGGTCGCTGCGTTGAGTTGACGAGATGTGCAGCTTCCGCGCGATTCTAAACAAATTAGATTAAAAGACGTACTCGGTTCGGTGCTCTATCCGGGCAATGAGTACTTAACGAGGTTCATTCCAGAAACCTCACGCGCTTCATCAGTGCTGCGGGAATAGCGGTAATTATATTTCAAACCGATTCAATTTTTCTTCCGTAGTAAGTTTGCAGGTTCTACAAACCTTTTGACCCTTTTCCCCCGGATATGCCGCTATTCTCAAGTGAAGACATCTTGCGCACGACACGGATATGATGCGACATGGCTGGAAAAAAATCGGGCGCTATCTGCCGTGGGGAATTCTTCTCGTCACCTTCGCCGTTGCAGTCATTCACGCGACCGGCCAGCAGACTACGCCCAACGCGGCGCCGGTCGTGAATGTCGGTCCAGCGCAATTCATTCATTTATCTGATACCGCCGTTCTGCCCGGCTATGCCACTGATGACGGCCTGCCGTTACCGCCGGGATCATTAACTTATCAATGGACGGTCATCGGCGAGCCTTACGGCGTCGATCCGGCGACGGTGCTGTTCACCAATGCCGCTGCCGCAAGTACGAGGGCGCAGTTCCCCGCCGAAGGCACTTACACCTTGCAGCTCAGCGCGTCCGACAGTGTACTCTCAGGGCAAAACCAGCTCTCGATCACGGTTGATCCCGACCCGACTCCGGGCCCTTCCTCGACACCAACTCCCACTCCGGCGCAGAACCAGCCGCCGGTGGTGAATGCCGGGCCGGCGCAATCGATTACGCTGCCAGCGACGGCCACACTGCAAGGCTATGCCACCGATGACGGGTTGCCGCTGGTTCCAGGAACATTGAGTTATCAGTGGGCGGTACTCAGCGGGCCGGCTCCGGTGCAGTTCGGGAACGCCGCCTCAGGCAGCACGATTGCGTCGTTCTCAACAGCCGGCGTTTACACGCTTCAGCTCACCGCGAATGACGGCGAGCTTTCTTCCTCGAGTACGGTATCGATTACTGTGAATCCCGCTGCATCGCCGACGCCGACTCCCACCGCGACTCCCAGTCCTTCCCCAACGCCGACGCCGAGTAGTACAGCCACTCCGTCGCCGACCGATACACCCAGTCCTCCGCCTACGCCAACAGCAACGCCGTCGCCGACCGATACACCTACACCCGCGCCGAGCGCAACACCGACGCCCTCGCCGACTGACACACCCAGCCCAACTCCTCCGCCAACACCAACTGCCACACCGCCGCCTCCAACCCCGACGCCAACTCCGCCGCCGACGCCAAGCCCGACGGCAACCGCGACGCCGTCTCCGAGCGTTACTCCTTCCCCGACGGACACGCCGACACCGCCCCCTACACCTACTCCGCCGCCGACTCCTACCCCGACTCCCAGCCCCACTGACACACCAAGTCCAACGCCGACGGCTACAGCGACGCCAACGCCTACTCCGGTGCCAACGCCGACTCCGACTCCGGTACCAACACCCACGCCGAGTCCCGCTCCGACACCGACTCCGACGGACACGCCCACACCACCGCCATCACCGACTCCCACTCCCACTGACACGCCAAGTCCCACGCCTACGGCAACCGCAACGCCGTCTCCGACACCGCTTCCGACCGCGACGCCAACGCCGACCGACACACCAACGCCCACGCCGGTACCTACCCCGACAGTGACTCCGGTACCAACACCCACCCCGTCTCCCGTTCCAACACCAACATCGAGCCCCTCAGCAACGCCAACGCCAAGTCCGACACCTACGGCGACAGCGACGCCAACACCCACGCCACTACCGACCCCAACTCCAACTCCAACGCCTACTCCGGTACCGACTCCAACGCCTACGCCAACACCTTCGCCATCAGCAACCCCAACAATTACTCCTACTCCGAGTCCGAGTCCTACTGCTACCCCGACGCCAACTCCTACGCCTACTCCAACACCTACCCCGACGGTGACACCAACCCCAACAATTACTCCTATCCCTACTCCTACTCCGAGTCCGACTCCTACCCCCACTCCTGCCCCGACACCAACGCCTACCCCTACCCCTACTCCGCCGCCTACTCCGAGTCCTACTCCGACTCCTACCCCCACTCCTACCGCGACACCAACGCCAACCCCGACGGCGACACCAACCCCAACAATTACTCCGACGCCGACTCCTACACCCGGTGGTCCACAGTTATCCGGAATGACTGTTGTTACCGCACCGGCAGGTACGGTTGTCGCGCCGTTTACGAATGGTTACGTTTACGATCTGAGTAAAAGCCTGACTGTGCGGGCGGATCCTAAATCGGCGGTAGTCAGTGTTGTTTTCAAGCTCGACGGTACTCAAATCAGGATCGAAAGCGCGGCCCCTTACGTTGTCTCGGGTAACAGCGGCAGCGTTTACAACGTCTGGAAACCCGCGGTTGGTAACCACACTCTCACTGCTACTCCTTACAGCGCCTCGGGGGGAAAAGGAACCGCGGGCCAGGCTGTCAGTGTTACGTTCAGCGTAGTTAATTCTTTGCCGACGCCGACGCCCACCGCTACCCCGACGCCGACGGTCACTCCTACACCTACTCCCACGCCGACGCCCAAACCGACGGCGACCCCGACAGTTACCCCAACTGCAACGCCGAGCGCCACGCCAAGTGCAACGCCAACACCTACGCCAGTTAATCAGCCCAATATCTTTATCAACTGTGGCGGCCCTGCCTATAACGACAGCACTGGCCAGCCTTGGTCAGCCGATATGGATTTTACCGGGGGTACTGCAGACTCATACACCGCGTCAGTGTCTGGCACCTCCGACCCAACGCTCTACCAGACGGAGCGATACGGCAAAACACTTAACTACCAGGTTCCTGTCGCGAACGGCAACTATGAAATCACGATCGATTTTGCGGAGATGTACTGGAATGCCGCTGGCAAACGCATCTTCAACGTTACTATTCAAGGTCAGACGGTTCTTCAGAACTTCGATATCTGGTCTTTGGCCGGCAAAGCAAATGCGGTTCAGCGGACCTTTGTCACGGCTGTGACAAATGGAGTTTTAAGTATCGGTGCGACTGCATCTGTCGACAATGCCCAGTTCTGCGCCATCCAGATACTCTACAAACCAGGCGACCTATATTTGCACCCGATCGCGCAGGTGCCTCCATACGTGGTTGATTATAATGGCGTCGGTTCCGCGATGGTCCCGCTCGTCGGGGACGCCTCCCACACTCATCAAATAGGTCACAACTTAAAGTCATGGGTGTGGACCGAAGGAAGCAAAACCCTTGGTAGTGGCGCCGATATCACTGTGCCACTTAGCCTCGGCCAGCATACGGTGACGCTTACAATTGGAGACGACAACACTCCGCCGCGAACGGCATCGACGAGTGCGACCACAACGGTTACGGCAGTGAATGTCGTCCCCGGTACGCTCGCCAGCTATTATCAAAGTGATACCACCGCCCTGTCTACTTTGATCGACTCGTTGCCGGCGTCTCCGGGCTACATGGAGGTTTTGCCATCGCTCGAAATCGACAACATCGCGGGAAACGTTAGCTACTCTTCATTCAGCTCAAATGTGGTGGCAGTCCTGGATTACAAGCTGCAGGTAAGTACCGCGGGCAGCTATCTGTTCAGCGCAGCTGGTTCGAGTAATACGCGCATGTTCGTTAATGGGAATAAAGTTACCGGCGCGGTATCACTCCAGCCAGGCACCTATCCGATGGAGACACGACTCGCGATTAGTTCAGCTTCAGCTCTGCCGCTCCACGTTCTTGTTAGCATGAATGGCGCTCCAGCTGCGCCGGTTAACTCGGCAAACGTTATCCACGACGAAACTAATCTTAAGCCGTTCATCAACAATATGCCGAATACAGGATCCCCGCTCGGGGGCGATTCCATCTTAATCAATGGCATAGGCTTCTTTCCCGCCAATTCGGTGAGTGTGTTATGGGGAAGTACAGTCATTAGTGGGTCTGCACTTACGGTCACCCCGGCCACGATACAGTTTAAGTCGCCTTCCGGCAGCGGTACCGTGAACGTCTCCGTTAAAACTCCAAATGGCACCAGTAATTCGTCTTCCTTCAAGTACGTGCAGGGCACTGTTCCAATCAACTTCACTGCTCCGGCCAGCGTTGCCTCACTAACTACTCCGACACAAGGGGTCTGGGGTCCTGACGGCAGACTCTATGTCGGCACTGCCAACGGTAACATCAACATCTATACTTTTGACGATAACTACAATGTCACGAACACACAGGTGGTGACCACCATCGCAGGACTATCGAATAACACCATTCTTGGAATAACCGTTAACCCGCGTGATCCGCCAAGCCCGGTAAAAATATACGTTTCTCATAGTAAGCTCTACGCTGAAGGCGGCAATAGCTTCACCGGCCCCGCGCCATACAATGGTCAGGTCTCCGTGCTTACGGGGCCCAACTTTTCCACAGTTAAACCCCTCATCACCGGCCTGCCTGTTTCCAATCGCGATCACGCCATCAATGGCCTGACCTTTGATGATCAAGGTAACCTGCTTATCTGCGTTGGAAGTGAAACTAACGCCGGCATTCCGTCGTTGCCGATGGGGACGCTGCCGAACAACGCCCTTGATGCGTCGATTCTCATTGCCCCGATCGCGAAGACGAACTTCAACGGCGCTATTACTTACGTAGATCCGGGTACCGGCAAAGCCGACAATGACCAGGTAAACGGCGCGACGACAAATGAGGCCGCAGGCGTAGATGTGTCGGTTTACGCTTCAGGTATGCGCAATCCGTTTGATACTGTCTGGACTACGCGCGGCAAGCTTTATGGCACTGACAACGGAATGAATGCGAATTTCGGCGCCATCTCGACTGGTGCTAACACACAGGCGACCGAGAGTCACCAGCCGGATAAGATCAACTACATAGTTAAGGGTAACTACTACGGTAGTCCTAATCGCAATCGTGGCCGTACCGATAGCCGGCAGAATGTTTACCATTATCCTACTGAGACGTCGAACAACGGATTTACGGCGCCGCTCGCCACAGTTCAGTCGTCCACGGACGGGATCGATGAGTATCGCGCGACTGCTTTCAATAGCCGGATGCGTGGCGACTTAATCGTGCAGCACTGGCAGCATGCGCTTTCGTATGCCGTGCTTTCATCCGATGGCTTATCGATACCAAGTGTAAACACGCTCTCATCGTCAGTCGTCGGGCTTACTTCGATTACAGGTCCTGGAGGCGCCATTCTCAGCATGGACTACTCCAATAACCAGGTCGTGGTTATTAAACCAATCGACGCCGGCGTTGGGGCGGGCGCAATGGCCGCTTACGACATTTTCCCGTGGAGAGGTCGCGCCGATGGAACAGTGCCGTTTGTGATTGGCGGCACAGGTTTCGGCACGATGAGTGGAACCACGGTGACAATCGGCGGCGTGTCGGCCAAGCTGACATCGGTGTCAGCCACGAGGATCAGAGGGGTTATTCCAGCGAACTCCGCGCCCACGGCACAGCTGCTTGATGTCGTGGTGCAATCTGCCGGGAAAACTTCAACGATCACGCAAGCGTTTCGATACAACTAACTTCCACAATCAGGAACATTTTTGGGCCAGCTAACAAGATTAAGCTTCCCAAAACGTCTTGAATTTGCCTAACATGTACTCATGAAGTCGCCCCTCAGCTCTACCTCGTCTAGGCTATTATTTACCGCCGCTGCTGCTTTACTCTTAGTACTAGGCGGTGATGCCCAAACGCCTTTTACTTGGGCGACGAAAGCGTCGAATCCACTGGTGCGGTTCGAGGCGGTCGGCGGCGCGGCCGCGGGTCGGTTGTATCAATTCAGCGGGTACTACACGTGCTGCGCGCAAATTCTCGCGACACCAGAATCGCACGCCTATGATCCGGCGACCGATAAATGGTTCTCGCTCGCGAACATCCCGCAACCTATAAGTCACTGCGGCCAGGTGGTTGACGAAGATAATCCAAACGACATGACCTTCTGGCTGGCCGGAGGGTTCTTAGGGAACCATCCCGGGCCGAGCACGACAGAAGTCTGGAAGTACAGCATCAACAACAATACCTGGTCACAAGGGCCGTCGCTGCCGGCGCCGCGTGCCGGTGGTGTTCTGGTTAAGTACGGGCGCGAGCTTCACTATTATGGCGGGACGGTGCGCGTGAATGGCGTTTACCAGGCGGATTACGGCACGCATTGGGCGCTCGACTTGGACGGCGGCACGGCGTGGCGGACAACAACGACCAGTGGTCAGTTACTGGCACCTTTGCCTAACCCGCGAAACCATATGGGCGGCACGGAGCTAAATGGTAAACTCTACGCCATTGGCGGTCAGCATCTCGGGGCACAGGACACGACGAACCAGACTGAAGTTGATGTTTACGATCCAAGTACTAACACCTGGTCGCAGACGACGCCGCTGCCGGTTCCTACCGGTCACATCACCGCGAATGTGTTTGTCATGAACGGGCACATTATCGTTACGGCGGGTCGTGGGCAGAACGGCGTCAAGCTGGCGAACGTACTTGAGTACGACCCATCCACGGCGACTTGGACGCGGCTGCCACAGTTGCCAAGTGGGCGGCAATCTCCGGTTTCAGGTTTGGTAGGAAACCAGATCGTTGTCACGTGCGGCTTCAACGGCCCGCTCCATAACCAGACTTGGGTGAGTGAAGCGCCCCAGACTTCCGGGCAGTCAGTAGTTAGTTTCACGCTCATCAATGCTGACACTGGTCAGCCGGTATCAGGTTACGAAGTGATCAATAATGGAGCTGTTATTAATACGGCCTCAATTGGCACGACTCACCTGAATATTCGCGCAAATACAAACCCGGCGGTAGTCGGCAGCGTGCGTTTCGGCCTCGACGCAAACACGAACAGTCGCATGGAGAACTCAGCGCCTTACGCGCTCTTTGGTAACAGCGGAAGCACCTACACCGCGGGGACCTTCTCCGCTGGTAACCACACTTTGACCGCGACGCCTTACACGGGCACTTCAGGCCAGGGAACTGCTGGCACCGCGCTAACTGTCTCGTTTACTGTTCAATAACCCAGTCAGGCGGCTGCGCCCCGGCCGAGCGAGCATGGCAAGGGCGATGACGTGCAGCTTCCGTCGCCAATTCTTTTTTTGCATTACCTGAGAAAACGCTTCACAAGCAGCGCCACAACCGGGTAGGATGCGCGGGTGAACTCACGTTTCAGGTCTGTTGCTTCTACACTCTTACTCGCTGCCGGGGTTGCACTGGCTTTCAGTCTCGGCGGCGATGCCCAGACTTCCTTTACCTGGGCAACCAAATCACCGAACCCGCTGGTGCGTTTTGAAGCGATCGGCGGCGCGGCGGGCGGCAAGCTTTATGAGTTTGCCGGCTATTACACCTGCTGCTCGAAGATACTGGCGACGGCGGAATGCGACACCTACGATCCGGCCACTGATCAATGGACGTCGATCGCCCCGATCCCGCAGCCGATCAGCCACTCGGGGCAGGTCGTGGATGCTGATGACCCGAGCAACATGACGTTCTGGCTGGCGGGCGGTTTTCTCGGCAATGATCCCGGCCCAAGCACCACCGAAGTATGGAAGTACAGCATCAATAACAACACCTGGACGGCAGGTCCGCCGCTACCTGCACCGCGCGGCGGTGGCGTTCTCGTCAAGATCGGCCGTGAGTTACATTACTATGGTGGTTCCATTCGAACCAACGGAGTCTGGCAGGCGGATTACGGCACGCATTGGGCGCTGGACCTTGATG
Organism: Verrucomicrobiota bacterium; assembly: GCA_019244415.1. Taxonomy (GTDB): domain Bacteria; phylum Verrucomicrobiota; class Verrucomicrobiia; order Chthoniobacterales; family UBA10450; genus AV69. The sequence goes on from JAFASN010000017.1 coordinate 28,667, forward strand.
GCGGAACAGCGTGGCGCACAACCACAACTAGCGGCCAGCTACTCGCGCCCATGCCAAACCCACGCAATCACATGGGTGGCACCGAATTAAATGGCAAGCTTTACGCGATTGGCGGTCAGCACCTCGGGAAACAAGATACGACCAATCAGACCGAGGTGGATGTTTACGATCCATCGACGAATACCTGGAGCCAGACTACTCCGCTACCGATCCCTACCGGGCATATCACGGCCAATGTGTTCGTGCGTAATGGACACATCGTCGTCACAGCCGGTCGCGGGCAGAACGGAGTGATGCTGGCAAACGTACTGGACTATGACCCTTCTACCGCAACGTGGACGCAGTTACCGTCGTTGCCGAGCGGCCGGCAGTCGCCTGTCTCGGGATTAGTAGGAAACCAGATTGTAGTTACCTGCGGCTTCAATGGTCCTCTACACAACCAGACATGGGTGAGCGAGACTAGTGCGCCCGCTAACGGGACATGGCAGAGCGGACCTGCGCTTCCAATCGCGACGGGGGAAGTTTCAGCCGGAGTAATCAACAATGTGATGTATCTGGTCGGTCAGGATACAAGCGCGACCATGGCTTACAACCTGAGTACCGGCACGTGGCGGAGTGATCTGGCGCCGCGGCCATACCTCGGCGACCACCACGCGGCGGAAGTTATTAACAATAAGTTCTACCTGTTCGGCGGCCTCGATGGCAATGGAGCGTCTGCCGGTAAAGTACAAATTTATGATCCGGCGACTAACACCTGGACCGTCGGCGCGCCCGCTCCGTACGCGGGCGGCTCAATTGCAACGGCACTAATCGGCGGAAAAGTCTACATTGCCGGAGGTATTGTCGGCAGCACGACTGTGAGTACAGCCGCCGTTTACGATCCGGCCACTGACACCTGGGCAACCATGGCTTCGATGCCGGCGGGACGGAACCATGCTGCTGCGGGAACTGACGGCTCCAAATTGTACATTTTCGGCGGCAGAACCGGAGGCAACGTGCCGTCGGTTGGGTTCAGCGACGTGCAAATCTATGACCCGGCAACCAGCACGTGGCAGTGGAGCGGCCAAAGTGGATCCACCATTCCGCCCTTACCGCAACCGCGAGGCGGGATGGGAAAAGCCGCGTTCTACAACAACGAATTTTATGTCATGGGTGGGGAGACGACGAACGCCGGCACAGGACAGGTGGCGGGCAACGTTTATAACCGGGTCGACGTTTACAATCCCGTTTCAAGAACGTGGCGGCTTGATACTCCCATGCCGACGGCCCGGCACGGCATCTTCCCCGTCGTGGCAAATGGCAGCATTCTGGTGGCCGGAGGCGGTCTGCATTCCGGCCATGCTTCGTCAACGGTGTTTGAGATATTCTCGAGCTCCTCTGGAACCCCAACGCCTACTCCAACTCCCAGTCCAAGCCCTACTCCTACTGCTACTCCTAGCCCTACTCCAACGCCAACTCCAACTGCAACTCCTACTCCTACTCCGAGTGCGCAGGGCGTTAGCAGCTTCACGCTAATTAATGCGGACACCAACCAGCCAGTCTCCGGCTATGATCCAATAGCTAACGGCGCAGTGATCAACACCTCCTCCATTGGCACGACACATGTAAACGTGCGGGCGAACACACAGCCGAGTACGGTCGGCAGTGTCCGCTTCGGGCTCGATACGAACGCGAACTTCCGAATCGAAAACAGCGCGCCGTATTCGTTATTCGGCGACAACAACGGCAAATATTACGCCGGAAGCTTTTCCAGCGGCCAACACAGTTTGACCGGCACGCCTTACTCTGCTGCGTCGGCGAAAGGAACGTCGGGAACTGCGCTGACGATCTCGTTTACGGTCCAGTAGCCTGGCGCGTTTTAGGTCCCTCGGCCGGTTAACCCGACGGCAGCACGCACTCGATCGATGACCGGTCGCGAGATGTTGTTCGCACGTTCGGCGCCTCGGGCGAGTACCTCATCGACGTAGCGTGCGTCAGCTTGGATCTGTTCGCGCCTCTCCCGCATGGGAGCAAAGAACTCCCAGAGTTTATCCAATAGCTCCTTCTTGAACTCACCGTAACCAATTCCGCCAGCGCGGAAACGTTCGCGCATCTCTTGCAGCTCGACCGGCGAAGCGACAAGCCCGTAGAGCTGCACAATGGTGGAGTTTTCCGGATCTTTCGGCGCGTCCACAGGCGTCGAATCGGTAACGATGCTCATGATCCGTTTCCGCGTTTCCTTTTCCTGGCCGAAGATGTCGATGGTGTTGCCGTAGCTTTTACTCATTTTCTGCCCGTCAACACCCGGAACTACCTCGGTGCGCGCGTGTATTCGCGGTTCCGGCAATTTCAGCACCGGGCCGTAGTTATCATTCAGGCGGGTGGCAATGTCGCGCGTGATCTCGATATGCTGCTTCTGGTCTTTGCCGACTGGAACGACGTCGCTATCATAAATTAAAATGTCTGCCGCCATTAGCACTGGGTAAGTAAACAGACCAGCCGAAGGAGGCACGCCGCGCGCAACCTTGTCCTTGTAAGAATGGGCCAGCTCAAGGCGCGAAACTGGAGTAAGAGTAGATAGTATCCAGGCGAGCTCGGTTACCTGCGGCACGTCGCTTTGCAAAAAAAGCGAGGCTTTGTTCGGGTCCAAACCGCAGGCCAGAAAGTCGAGCGCCACACGACGGCTATTCTGCCGCAGTATTTGTGGATCACGCAGGCTGGTGAGCGCGTGATAATTGGCGATGAAGTAGAGCGCTTCTCCTTCGTCCTGAAGCGCGATGGCGGGACGCATCATGCCGAAGTAGTTGCCGATATGCAGAACACCGCTCGGCTGTATCCCGGAGAGAATGCGCATCGTCGTACTTATGATTTAGGCGAACACCTTGTCATATTGAGAAGACCGTTCGCAAGACATGCAGCCTGAGATCGAAAGCTTCTCTGGCAAGGACATTTCGGGTGCACTCCTGGAGTAAGTACGCGGTGGATCAGCGTTTGCTGAGTCGCACAAAAAGGACAATGCCAAGAGTGATGAAGAGGGCGTTTGGAAACCAGACGAGATATTCCGGGTGAACCCTGGGATTATTGCGCAAGGTGTCGGCGATGATGACGAAGAGAAAGTACGAGATGGCAATGACAAGGCTGAGGAGAAAGCCGATGGTTGTTTCCCGCCGGTGCGCTGTCACGCCGAGTGGGACGCCGACGAGCGCGAACGCGAGGCAGGAAAACGGAAAGGAAAACCGCTTATTTAGTTCGGTGCGACTGGCGCTCCGCTCGCGACGATCTCCTGTTTTGAGCTGCTCGAGCAACTGAGCGATGGAGAGGGCGGAACGGCTCGGGCGCTTTTTCTCCTTCTCGTAAAGTTCATCGAGGCTGATCGGCAGCGTGCCTTCGGCCATGCTGATGCCATCGTGAATTTTCCGCAGGTCCAATGGATCCTTTTCGTCGCGCTGCTGGTAGCGGGCGTCGTAAAGGTGCATGAGGATTTGCTTGTTACGCAGGTCGGCTTCGAGAATGCCGGTGCGGGCGAAGGTCACGCGCACCGGCAGCGAGTTATCGTTCAACTCGAACACGGTAATGTTCTGCAATTTGTTTCCTTCTTTCTTGCCCACGTAGATTTTGCGGCCGGGAAATTCGTCGATCACCTGGTCGCTGCCGAACAGCGCCATGGGATTGCGCGTCGCGAGGTCGAAGAGGCTCGAGCGTAATTTTTCCTGGGCGGCGGGAGCGACCTGCACATTGAGCCAAAGACAGACGATCGTGCACAGGACGGCGATGGCACCGAGCATGACGCAAACACGCGGAACGCTCACGCCATTCGCGCGCAGCGCCACGAGCTCGTTGTCGGCCGACAGGCGGCCGAAGACAAGCAGGATCGCGGTCAGCAATCCCCACGGAATAGTGAAGATGAGCGAGAACGGCAGTACGTAGGCGATGAAGCTGATGAGGTACTCGACCGGCACATCATGGTTGACGAGCAGCGGGAGCAGCTTGCGGAAGATATTGCCGATGACGAGGACGAGCGAGAGGACGAAAATGGCAAAGAAGAGATTGACCAGCAGCTCGCGGCTGACGAAACGATCGACGAGTTTCACCGGCAAATTGTTAACGCGCTTCGCCGCCGAGGACAACCGCGCGGCGACGCTAAGGGAGCAGGCAAGCCTCCGGGTTGAAGGTGGCGTTTAAAAGGAGCGCGAAATTCCCAGCAGACCGCCGAGCGCGTTGATGCCGACGTTGCGTGGCTGAGTATTGGCGTTCGATACGTGCTCGAAGAATATCTCGGCGTTCACCGACCAATGGCGGCTGACGAGAAACTTCAGGCCCCCGCCCGAGTTCAGGTCAGCTTCGAAGGTGCCGCCGATGTCCAGCTGCTTCGGATCGCGCGCCATGTCGGAGGCAAAAGCGGCGGCGCCGATCTGGAAGTACGGAACGAGCCGCGCCGACGGCTGAATAAAATTGTAGCGTAAAATTCCGCCTGCCGTTCCATAAACGCTGCCGGGCCCTTCGTAAATGCCGCCGCCGCCGAGTGCAGCCATGATCTCGATGTTCCCGCGGAAAATTCCCGGGCCGCGCGGTGAGTACACCATCCAGCCGAGGCGCAGCTCGGTGTCGGTGTAATGGTGCGAAGTGTGGCTACCTTCGAGTGAGCCGCCGACAAGACCACTCATCAGCTCAAGCTCAAACGCGCCGCCATCAAACCAATCCCTGCTTTGCGTCGCGCCGGAGAACGTAGGCGTGGCCTCACCCGCTCGCGTGAGTGGCGCGAGCGCGAGGAGTAATGCGGTAAACAAGATGGTTCGCTTCATCCGGCGCACGCCTCCGTAGCCGCGCACGCACCATCACGCAAGAGTCTTTTGCTTCGCGCGAAGCTGGCTACCGTGTCCGCCGTGGACGAGTACGACGTGGCAATCATCGGCGGCGGCCCGGCCGGGAGCACGGCGGCGACTTTGCTCGCCAGAGCCGGGCGAAGCGTGATCGTACTAGAGCGCGACAAATTCCCGCGTTTTCACATTGGCGAATCCCTTCTGCCGTTCAGCATGAGTACGTTCAAGCGCCTCGGGTTGCTGGAGAAATTGCGCGCCGGATTCGTGGAGAAATTTGGCGGTGAAATCGCGGAAGCAGGTGGCGAGAAGGCGGCGAAATTTTACTTCAAGGATGGTTTCGAGGCGCGCACAGATCGTTCCTATCAAGTCACGCGGGCTGAGTTTGACCAGATGATGCTCGAGCATGCGCGCGAGAATGGCGCTGAAGTTTACGAAGAGACGCCGGTGAGCGATGTCGCTTTCGATGAGAACGGATGCGAGCTGCGGCTGAACGATCGGAGCATCCGGGCAAAGTACGTGATCGACGCCAGCGGCCGGAACGCAGTTATCGGGACGAAATTCAAGCTGAAGAAGAGCTATCCGCACCTGAAGAAGCTTGCGCTTTTCGCCCACTTCGAAGGTGTGGCGCGCGCAAGCGGCATTGACGCGACGCTGACGCGGATGGTGCGCACGCTCGACAGCTGGTTCTGGGTCATTCCGCTGAAAGATGATCGCACCAGTATAGGCGTGGTGCTGGACGCGACTGAGTTCAAGAAATCGAAGCTTGCGCCGGAAGAATTCTTTGAGCGCGCATTAAGCCAGCAACCGACCATGCGCGACCGTATCGGCAATGGCCGGCGTGTTTCGCCCGTTTATTCCGCAGCGGATTTCTCCTATCGCAATGAGAAACTCGCGGGCGAGCGCTGGCTGCTCGCCGGTGACGCCGCCGGTTTCATCGATCCCGTATTCAGCAGCGGCGTTTTTCTTGCCGTGTTTTCTGGAGAAAAAGCGGCGGACGCGCTGGATGAGGCGCTCACGCACGCAGCGCGGCGGCGCCGGCTCTTTGCACGCTACGAGCGGGCGGTGAATCACGTGATGGACGTTTACCTGCGCTTCGTTGATTGCTGGTACTCAGGCAAGGAATTCATCGAAGTCTTTCTTGCGCCGAGCGCGCCGTTTCAGGTGGCGCCGGCCGTCAATGCGGTACTCGGCGGGAACATCGGGAACCGTTTTGCCATTCGCTGGCGCATGGAATTTTTCTACCTGATCGTCAGGTTGCAACGGCGCTGGACGCTTTGCCCGCGCCTGTCGCTCAAGCCGAAATCGTCGTCCCCGACGCCCTCGAGTAACGCCGAGGCAGAACGGGCGACGCACGCGGCGGGATTGTTCGACTCCGCTTCGCTTCGCTCCGAATGAAAGTGGTGATGCACCGCTCGGCTATTCTTGTACTTGCGCTGCTTTTTGCCGGCTGTGCCATCCATCAGTTCGCGGCGCCGAATCGCGAGTGGATCACGCGCAATGGTCAGCTTTCCTACCACGGCAAGAAGCGCGCGCTCATTGGTGAAGTGCTGGTACGATTCTCGAACCGCGGCGATTTCGAACTCACGTTCACCAAAGGCCCTGGCGTGAGCCTGCTCACGTTGCGCACCGATCCGCAGTTCGCGCGAGTACAAGGTCTGCTCGTCGGTTTGCCCTGGAGCGGCCCCATTTCTCACCCGCCGGCGCGCGCACGCGGTTGGTTGGCGTTACGCGAGGAAATCCTACGCAACCCCCGCGGCCAGACATTTCGCGCGCGCGAAGGCGACGAGCGTTTCATCGTGCGGTTTTAGTACCCGCTGAATTTTCGTATGCGCTTTAGCGATCACGTCGCCCGACTCGTCACGCAACGCCGCGGTCTGATGTGGACGATTGTCGCCCTGCTCGCGGCCACGTGCATTGCCATTCTCGTCACGCGTATGCGCCTCGACACGGAAGTACTCGATCTTCTCCCGCGCGGATTTCCCGCCGTCGCGGGAC
>JAFASN010000009.1 GCA_019244415.1 Verrucomicrobiota bacterium
GCACTCGCCCGCGGCGAGCTGCATGAGTACCACCCGTTTCGAATTGCCGCGCCGGCAGTGTCGCTTTTCTATTGCATCAACATAATGAGCAAACTCGCCGTCGGCGGCCTCAGCGGGTTTGAGTACGTCGCGATTCTGGCCGGAGAAACGCGCGCACCGGCGCGTGACATCGGCCGCTCGGTGATCATCGCCGCGCCCATCATCGCGCTCATGTTCATCCTCGGCACCAGCTCGGTGCTGGCATTTGTCGGCAATAATCCCATCGATCTCATCGGTCCGGTGCCGCAAACATTGAGCCTCGGTTTGCGCTCATTCCGCGTCGCTGGCGTCATCGCCTCGGCCGGAATCATCATGATGGCGGTGCGCTCGATTTCGGCCACGAGCGTGCATCTGACCGGCAGCTCGCGCCTGCCGATGGTCGCAGGATGGGACGCGTTGCTGCCCGCGTGGTTTTCACGGCTGCATCCGCGTTTCAGGACGCCGTTCAATTCCATCCTTTTCGTCGGCGCCATCGCGCTGGTTTTCGCCATCGGCGGCCAGCTCGGCGCCGGTGCCCAGGAAGCGTTTCAGCTCGTGGACAATGCTGCCAATGTTTTCTATGGAATCGCCTATGCTGTGATGTTCGCGCTGCCGCTACTCGGCGCGCGCGCCGTTCGCCGCGATGCACCGATCTGGTTGCGCGTCGCCGCGGTCTGCGGGCTGGCCGTATCGCTGCTGGCAATCGTTTTCACCGTTTATCCAATCATCGATGTGCCGAATCGGATGGTTTTCGCCGCGAAAATAATCGGCGTGACCGTGATTTGTAACGCGGTCGGCACGGCGATTTTTCTTAGCGCGAGCAAGCGCCGGGCGTAAGGCAGCGGCTACTTCCGCCCGCAGCTCTCGTTTATCCAGCGAAGATATTCCGGTAGTCCGCCGTCGATGTTCAGCCGCACGATTTCCGGCAGTTCGTAGGGATGTAACTCGCGCAATTTTTTTACGAAGTCATCGAATCGCGCCGCTGTCATTTTGAACAACGCGAGTACTTCGGCGCCTTCTTCCACTTTGCCTTGCCAGAAGTAGATCGATTGAACTGACGGGATGATGTTGGCGCACGCTACGAATGCATTTTCGATCAGCTCACGTGCGACTTTGCGCGCCATCTCTTCCTCCGGAAATGTGCTGAGCGCGAGGACATAATCGTGCTCCTGCTTGCGATTCATTCGATCAGGAGCATGAGCATGAGCACGAGAATCCGCTTGCAGGCGTGACGGTCCTTCTCTCAACTATCAACTCTCAACCATCAACTCAGAGCTTTTGCGGCAAATCCATCCGCCGCCGAGTACGGCATCACCGTCATAAAATACTGCTGCCTGCCCGGGCGTGACGGCACGCTGCGGTTCATGCAAAAGGACACGGCAGCGGGCCCCTTCCAGTGGCACAACGTTCGCGTCGGTTCCGCGATGATTATAGCGGATTTTGACGGTTACGTGGTTGTAGCGGCGGGTGTCCTCACCCGCATGGACGCGCCCACCGATACGGCCGGGGACAGCCGCCTCTACACCCCCGATCCAGTTCACGTGATCGACCTCGAACTCTTCCACCAGCAAATCATCCGCGTCACCGACAATGATGCGCTGAGTTTCTGGATCAATATCGACGACGTAACGCGGCTCTGCTGCGCCGCCGGGCAGCCCGCGCCGCTGACCAATCGTGAACATCTCGATGCCATCATGCGGCGCGATGAAATTGCCGGAGCGATCGTAAATGCCGCCGCGGTGAAATTCGTCCTCCGCCAAATGTGAGCGCAAAAATTGTCTGTAATCCTGGCCGGGCACAAAACAGATTTCCTGGCTGTCGATTTTCTCCGCCACTCGCAATCCAAGCTTGCGCGCGATCTCGCGGATCTCCGTCTTCGACATGCGGCCGAGCGGCGTGAGAGCACGGCGAAGTTGTTCCTGTCGCAGGCTGAAAAGGAAATAGGATTGATCTTTGCGCGGATCGATCCCTTTGCGCAAAACCGCGGTGCGAGCCGCACTGGCACTACCCTGATGCTCGATGATGGCGTAATGTCCCGTGGCGATGAAGTCGCAGCCGAGCGCGGCCGCTTTGTCCCAGAGATTGCCGAACTTGAGTTTCTCATTGCACATCACGCAGGGATTCGGCGTGCGCCCGGCCTGGTATTCGCTCGAGAAGTAATCGATCACGAGTTTCTCGAATTGGGCCGCTTCATCGACGACATAATGTGGGAAGCCGAGTACGTGCGCGACGCCGCGCGCGTCGGCCACCGCTTGCGGCCCGCAGCATTTGTCTTCCGCCCGCGAGATGCAATCCTGCGGCCAGACCTTCATCGTCACGCCGATGACTTCGTAGCCTTGCTCGCGCAGCAAATAACCGGCGACGCTGGAATCGACGCCGCCGCTCATGCCGAGGAGAACGCGCTGCTTTTTCATCAGGAGCGGCAAAGTAGCAGCTTCGCTCACACTTTCACCCGCCGACTCACGAACGGGCTATTCCGCAACGTGAAACGCCAGGGCAGATGCGCCGAGCGCCGGATGCCGATGCGCAGGTCGGCCGTAGTTTCGACGAGGCGATTGGCACGTGCGCCGAAGCAAAATCGTTCGTCCCCGCAGAGGTCCATCTCATCGAATTGTTTCGTAATCGCGAGTGCTTGCGTCAGCTTGCCGGGACCGGAGCAAAGCTGGCGTTCATCATCGACGCCGCGACGGCGTTTCATCAGCGGAATACCGCTCGTTGGCTCGAGCGCGCGGATGAGTACGAAGCCGTTCTCGGTTCCTTTCACCATCACGTTGAGCATCCAGTGCACCCCGTAATTGAAATAAATGTAAGCCGCACCGGCTTTGTTTCGCTGCACGAAGGCGCGCGTACTCGGTCGCACGAAACAATGACACGCTTCATCACCGACGGCGTTGTAAGCTTCGGTTTCGACAACAATTCCGGCGCATCGTTCCCACACGAGCTCA
>JAFASN010000112.1 GCA_019244415.1 Verrucomicrobiota bacterium
ACTCCGTCGAGGAAATTTATGCCGGCCACATTGCCGAGCACGTGGACGACCTGCGAGCGGCGTTCAGACGCTGGCGCGAGGTTTTAGTACCGGGCGGCCGCATCACCATCACGGTGCCGGATTGCCGCGGCGCCAACCGCTTATGGCACGAGCGGAAACGCTTTCCCGCACTTGAGGTCGGACCCGACGAGGGGATCCTGGAGATTGCGACGGGAATTAAACCGGCAGACCTGCACGGACGAAATCCCGAGACGTTGCTACATAAGCGCGTCTTCGACGAATCAACGCTGCGCATCTGCATGGAAGCGGCGGGTTTCCTCCAGGTCCGAAGCGTTGACGATCACGAAATCATGGTCGCGCCTTGCTCGAGCTTGGGCTGGCAAATTGCGCTGGAAGGCGTCAAGCCTGGCACTCACGTAAGACGCCATGATTCGCTTCGCAGCGGACCGGGGCGCCTCTATCTCGACCTGCTGCGGCACACTCTTTGCCGGGACCGCCTGCCCGATGCCGGTTATGAAATGCTCGGCGGACCTGCGGTGCTAAAACCTTTCGACCCCACCATGCGCGCCGAAGGGCGGGATTGGCCCACACAAGCGATGACCATGGTGGGCGAAAAACGGCTGCGCAATTTACAGGAATGCTGTGTCCGGGCGTTGGAGGACGGGATCCCGGGCGACTTCGTTGAAACGGGTGTCTGGCGCGGCGGCTGCGCCATCATGATGCGCGCTGTTCTGGCTGCGGCGGGGGACGAGATGCGTCGCGTTTGGGCGTTCGATTCTTTCGAAGGAATGCCTAAGCCTGACGTGACGAACTATCCGGCGGACGCCCCTGACCGCCTTTGGGAATACAATGACATTCTCGGCGTTGACGTCGAGACAGTGCGGGAAAACTTCGCCCGCTTCGATCTGCTCGATGACCGCACCGAATTCGTGCGCGGCTGGTTTCGCGAGACGCTTGGGCGAGCAGCAGTTACGGAAATCTCCGTCCTACGACTCGACGGTGATCTTTATGAATCAACCTCATTGGCGCTGACACATCTCTATCCGCGTGTCTCTGCCGGCGGATTTATTCTTGTCGACGACTACGCGCTGCCGACCTGCCGCGCCGCGGTGGACGATTTTCGGGCTGAGCTGCAATCTCCCGCTCCGCTCACGTGCGTCGATTGGTCGGGCGTTTGCTGGCGGAAATAATCTACGGCGCGAGTCTGTCGATGACCCAGCCGTCGCCGTCTCGCGTGTAACGAAAACGGTCGTGCAGCCGATTCGGTCTGCCCTGCCAGAATTCGAACCGATCCGGCGTAACGGAGTACCCGCCCCAATTCGGCGGCAACGGGATTTCCTGGCCAGCCCATCGCTCTTCCATTTCCGCCAGCCGCGCCTCGAGTACGCGGCGGGCATCAATGACCTCGCTTTGATGCGAAACCCACGCGCCGAGCTGGCTGCCAACCGGCCGCGAGTGGAAATAGCGCTTCGATTCGTCGCGCGAAAGTTTTTTCGCAGTACCGTCGATTCGCACCTGCCGCTCGAGCGCTTTCCAGTGAAAAACCAGCGTGGTGTGCGGATTAAGCTCAAGCTGTTGTCCCTTCTCGCTGCGGTAGTTTGTGTAGAACACAAAACCAGCGTGGCTGTAAGCTTTGAGTAAAACGACGCGCGCGGTCGGTTTATTGTCGGGCGACACCGTGGCCAGCGTCATCGCGTTTACCTCCGGCACTCCGCTCTCGATCGCGTTGGTGAACCAGATGCCAAATTGCCTGACCGGATCCGGATCGAGGTCGCACCGGCGCAGGCCGTGCAACGTGTACTCATGCCGCAAATCGGCGACATCCCGCTCTTCGTCCACGCCCACAGTTTACCGGCTGGTCTTTACAATTGCGAGCGGAACGGCAGCGCCACGAACTCAGTCACGCGTTCCCAAAGTGAGCGATTGCGGAATTGCGGGAGCGTGTACTCGTGGCTCTGCTCCAGATCGCGCGTGAACATCGCCTCCATCTGCCGCGCGAACGCGCGATCGTAAACGGCCACGTCCAGCTCCTCGTTAATCTCAGCCGAGCGCACGTCGAAGTTCGATGAGCCGATCAGCGAAAAAACTCCGTCCACGACCATCGCTTTCACGTGGATCATTGTCGGCTCGTACTCGAAAATTTTGACGCCTCCTTCGAGCAACCTGCCGTACGCGCTGCGGCCGGCTGATTTCGTCATCGGCTGATCATTGTTCTCGCCGGGCAAGAGCAGGCGCACGTCAACGCCGCGCTGCACCGCTTTGGTCAAACCTTCCACCTGCGCCTGCGTGGGTGTGCAGTACGCGTTCGTGATCCAGATGCGGCTCGTCGCTGCGGCAAACGCCACGGCCTCGACGAACGGAATCGGCGCCATCGAGAACGAATGCGACGCCACCACTTGCGCTTTGAGATCTCCCGCCGGTGCCAATGCCGGAAATTGGTCCGCGCCGCTCAGGCCTTCCCCCGCGGTTTTCGCCCAATGTTCCTGAAACGACGCCTGCAATTTCTCGACCAGCGGCCCGCGAACGCGCAGCTGCACATCCCGCCAATGATCCTTGTCCTGCGCGCGGCCGCTCCATTGTTTCGCGAAACCGATCGCGCCGGTGAAGCCGATGCGGCCATCGATCACACAAACGCGCCGGTGGGTTCGGCGGTTCGAGCGATCCACACGCCAGGAATGCGTGGGATGATAGTAGGCGAATTTGCAGCCGGCATTCTTCATCATGCGCACATCGGAATTGTCGAGGCTCCAGCTTGAGCCAATGCCATCGAGCAGCACTCGTACTTGAACGCCGGCCCGCGCACGTTCGCAAAGGGCATTGCGAAACATGTGCCCGATTTGATCCGAGTAGAAAATGTAGGCTTCGAAATTGATGGTCTTCTTCGCTTCCCGAATGGCCTGGAGCATCGCCGGAAAATAGCTGTCGCCATTCTGCAATAGCTCGATCGCATTTCCCGCGATCGGCACCGGATCAGCCAGCGACAGGGCCGAGCCGAAGAACTCCGGATCGGCCACTGCGAAGCTGTGTTCGATGTGGTAGTCGAGCGTATGCCGCCGAATGAAAAAGATGCAGATCAGCGCGATGACGCCGAGGAGGGCGAGCGTGGCGCCGATCCATTGGCGAACTTCAAGCCGCCAGAATTTGACGTTAAGCCAGTGCTCTTTTTTTCGCCTGCGCGCCATTGCGATGAGTGAGGATCAACTCACAAGCGCCAAATCATTGTCACGAGTAAATCCACCAGCAGAATCCAGACGAGGATGACCTGCCATAGCCGCAGGTTGCGCGCGCCGTAATTGTCTGCCGCGACATTTGGATCGCGTGAGAAAAACTTCTGCCGGTTCCGAAACATGTACAGCCCGCCGAAGGTCACCACGATGAGACAAGCGCTGAAGAAGATGCGCAGCGGCAGGACAGACTCGGCGTGTGAATGGACGACACCGAGGACATTCATCGATAACATTTCGCTCGCGGCGCGCCTTGACCGCGCGCATTGCCGCCGAATCGCTGCGGCCCGAACAGCTACGCAATCACAGGTGAGAGCGCGCGTAATTTGCGCACCACGCGCGGCACAACATCGAGCGCGCGCTCCAGGTCCGCTTCGGTGTTGAATCGGCCAAAGGAAAAACGAAGACTGGCGCGCGCCTCGTTGTTCACCAGGCCCATCGCGGTGAGTACATGCGAGGGTTTCAGCGATCCGGTGCGACAGGCCGATCCCGCCGAGCAACAGACGTTTTCCTGGTCGAGCATGAGCAGCGCCGCTTCCGATTCGATGCCACCGAATATAACGCTCGAGGTGTTCGGCAGGCGCGAAGCATCCGCACCATTGATCTGCACGTCGCTTAGCTGCTCCAACAGCGATTTTTCAAAACGATCGCGGAAACTCCGTACTCGCGTCGATTCCTCGCGTACTTTCGCCAGCGCGATCTCCGCGGCTTTGCCCAAAGCGACGATTGATGGCGCGTTTTCCGTTCCCGCGCGGCGGTTGTTCTCGTGGCTGCCACCTAAAACGAACGGGCGGAAACGCGCCCGCCGGTTGACATAGAGCGCGCCGACACCCTTCGGCGCATGGAGTTTGTGGCCGGATATCGAAAGGAACTGCATTGGTACTTCGCGCAAGTTGATCGGGATCTTGCCCGCCGCCTGGATGGCGTCAGTGTGCAGCGGCACACCTCTCTCCTGCGCGATTGCTGCGATCTCCTGCATCGGAAAAATCACGCCGGTTTCATTGTTCGCCCACATGATGGAGATGAGCGCCGTGTCGGGCCGGATCGCATCGACGAGCGCGCGCGCGCTCAGACGTCCAGAGCGATCCACCGCCAGAAAGGTCACGTCGTAACCGCGTTCCTGAAGACGTTGCGCGGGATTGCGCACCGCGCTGTGCTCCACGGCGGTGGTGATGATGTGCTTGCATTCCGGCTGCGTTTCCAAGGCTGAATGGATCGCGGTGTTATTCGATTCCGTGCCGCCGCTGGTGAAAACGATTTCGCCCGGCTCGCAGCCGAGCAGCGCCGCAACCTGCTCGCGCGCCTGCTCGATCGCGTCCCGCACATGCGCCGCGAAACGGTAACCGCTCGAGGGATTGGCGTAATATTTTTCCTGGAACGGGCGCATCGCTTCTAGTACTTCCGGATCGATCGCAGTCGTCGCGTTATTATCCAGATAAGTGATCTGTTCCGGCGCAATCATGCGACGTTCAGTGTGCCATTTTCGCCGCGGAGAAAAAAGAAAGATTGCAGGCGGCCATCATTCCGCCGGCCGCGGTTCGTTACCCGGATGCCTGGGATGATGATGCGTGTAACGGAAGTACAGATTGCGCAGGTAAACCGGCAGCGGAAAAATCGCGCTAAGTACGCCCACGGAATCATGCCGGTAGGCGCCGAAGTAGATCAGCAGCAGGATCGAGCCGAGAGCGCTGCATTCCCAAAAGCCGACCGGAATAATGCTGCGACGGGCGCGCTCTGAGGCAATCCATTGGATAATGAAACGCGCGCCGAAAACGACGTTGCCGGTCCAGCCAAGGATTTTCCAGCCGTTCACGGTGACGCCGAACGCGTTCATGTCGGCGAGATATTGAAAGCTCTGCATGGCGCGAAGGTTCGCGGAGAAGACACGCAGCGGCGAGCCTTTTCCGGAGTACGAGACAAGAACGTTTTATCTAATTAGGAAATCAGGAACCCAGGAAGGCGGGTGCTCGAAACGAGCAATCATCGACCGAACACATCAGGGATTCGCGGGGTTTCCTGTTTTCCTGATTCACATTCCGGCTCCTGTTTCGCCTTTCTGGTTTTCTGGCTTTCAAATTCCGAATTTCCGCGTTCCTGTTAAACCATAAACTCCGCCGTGCATTCGTTCTGGGATATCGCTAATCCGCACCTGCGCGAACTGGCGGTGTACCAGCCGGGAAAACCGATCGAGGAAACGGCGCGCGAGCTTGGCTGTGATCCTCGCGAGATCATCAAGCTCGCTTCTAACGAGAACCCGCTCGGACCGTCGCCGCGCGCACTCGAGGCCGTGCAAAGTACGATCCGGAACGCTCATCTGTATCCAGATGGCGGCGCGTTCTATCTACGCAACGCGCTTGCCGAAAAGCTGAACATTGCGCCTGAGAACATCATCGTCGGCAATGGCTCGAACGAGATCATCGAGTTTCTCGCGCACGCTTTTTTGAAACCCGGGGACGCCATTGTCACTTCCGAGCACGCGTTTATTGCTTACAAAATCATCGCGCGCGTACTCGGGGCGCAGACGATCGAAGTGCCCAGCCGCAACTACGGCCACGATCTCGACGCCATGCTCGCTGCGATTAACGATCGCACCGAGCTGATTTTCATCGCTAATCCCAACAATCCCACCGGCACGCTGCTCTCGGCCGAAGAAATCGACCGCTTCATCCAGCGCGTTCCGCCGCAGCTCATCGTCGTGCTCGACGAAGCGTACTACGAATTCCTCGACGACCCGCCCGACACGCTGCGCTACGTGCGCGAAGGACGAAACGTTCTCGTCCTGCGCACGTTTTCAAAAATCCACGGGCTCGCCGGGTTGCGCATCGGGTACGGCATCGCCCGCCCGGAGCTGATCGAAGTACTGCAAAAAACGCGCGAACCATTCAACGTAAACAGCATCGGGCAGGTGGCCGCGCTCGCGGCGTTGCAGGATGAGGAACATCTGCGCGAAACAAAACGCGTCGTCGACGAAGGTCGCGGGTACTTTGAAGGCGAGCTGGAAAAACTCGGGCTCGAGTTCATCCCGAGCGTCGGCAACTTCATTCTGGTCAATGTGGGCGACGGTCTCACGGTATTTCGCGCCATGCTCCAGCGCGAAATCATTGTGCGCGCGATGAAGGGCTACAACCTGGCGCAATGGGTGCGCATCACCATCGGCACGCCGGAGCAAAACGCAAAGTGTGTCGCGGCCTTGCGCGAAGCGGTCGAGCAAATACGAACGGTGTGACTTGACGCTGCCGCTGCGTCACTGAGCTTGAACCGGGTGAAAACGGTCTGGCGTGTCTTTGCTTACCTTAAGCGTTATCCGTGGCTTGCCTGCGGCACGCTGGCCTGCGCCGTCGTCAGCACCCTCATGGTCATTGTTTTTCCCGCGGTCACGAAAGGCATTCTCGGCGATGTGATCGAGCGGCATCATCCCGAGCATTTGCTCCCGCTGCTGGTTCTCGGCGGCGCAGCCATTTTTCTGCAAAACGGCCTCAATGCGCTGCGTCTTTTGCTCAACAACACGTTCGAGCAAAAAGTGATCTTCGATCTGCGCAGCGACCTGTACTCACATATTCAAACCCTGCCGCTGCGCTGGTTCGATCATCGCGCCACGGGCGATTTGATGACACGTATTCTCGAAGACGTGAGCTCGGTCGAGCGCGTACTTATTGATGGCATCGAGCAGGGCACGGTGGCGATTTTGCAGGTACTCATCGTCATCGGCGGAATGTTTTACCTCAGTCCGAAGCTGGCGCTTGCCGCGCTCGCCCCGGTGCCGCTGATGGCTGGCGGCGCGCTCTGGTACACGCTCACGGCACATCGGCGCTACCGGCTGCAACGGCGCGCGGCCTCGGCCATGAATTCACTCTTGCACGATAACCTTTCCGGCATTCGCCAGATCAAAAGTTTCGTGCGCGAGCGCGAGGAGCATGCGCGCTTCAACCGCGCCAGCAACGATCTGCGACATGCCACGCTGGTGGTGATGAAAGTGTGGGCAATGTACAGCCCGTCCATGTACTTATTCGGGTCGCTTGGCCTGCTCCTGGCAGCGGCCGTCGGCGCCAGCGGCATTCTTAACGGAACGCTCCAGCTCGGAGACACCGCCGCTTTTCTTGTGCTCTCCGGATTCCTTTACGAACCGGTGGGCAAACTGCATTCGCTTAACCAACTCGTGCAAGCCGGGCGTGCAGCCGGGGAGCGCGTGTTCGAAATTCTTGATTCGCCGGGCGAACCGGACGGCGGCCGTACTTTTTCAGCGCGTGTGCGCGGCGAGATCGAGTTTCGCCACGTGAGCTTCAGCTACGGGGACGAGTTGCCGGCGCTGACCGATGTGTCTTTCCATGTGCGGCCGGGCGAAACCATCGCCCTCGTAGGAAAAACCGGAGCGGGAAAATCGACCTTGATCAATCTGCTGACGCGTTTCTACGAGCTGAATCGCGGCGAAATTTTGATCGATGGCGAACCAATTCGCGACATGAGCATCCCGGCTTTGCGCGAGCAAATCGGGATGGTAACGCAGGAAAGTTTTCTCTTTAACGGCACCATCCGCGAAAACCTGCTGATGGGAAAACCAAATGCGAGCGACGCAGCGCTGCTCGAAGCAGCCGAAGCGGCGAACGCGCGCGATTTCATCGATCGGCTACCGAAAGGTTTGAGCAGCGTGGTGGGCGAACGCGGAGTTAAGCTAAGCGTGGGCGAAAAGCAGCGGCTCTCGATTGCGCGCGCGCTTTTGAAGGATCCGCCCATTCTCGTACTTGATGAGGCGACCGCCAGCGTCGATACCGCGACGGAGCGGCTGATCCAGGAAGCGCTCGAGAATCTAATGTTCGACCGCACCTCGATCGTGATTGCGCACCGGCTTTCGACCATTGTGCATGCCGATCAGATTCTGGTGCTTGATCATGGCCGAATCATCGAGCGCGGTACGCACGAGCAACTGCTTGCGCTCGGTGGAAAGTACGCGCGCCTTTGTGAGCAAAGCCTGCTGGAAACGCCGGACGCAGAAGCGGCGGTTTTGTAGGCGCGTCCGTGCCGCAAGCGCGATGCACGTGCGCCGAACGTGGCCCAAGGCGACAACTAAATGGTTTCGGAGGGCGAAACGGCGAGCAACTCCTCGTACCGCTCTTCCAGTTCGCGGTAGCGCGCTTCCGCGTCTCGCAGGGCGCGGCGTTCTTCGCGCAAACTGCGCTCGAGATCGCGGATGCGTTCCTCAAAATTAATGGCCATGCGCGTGGCGGCCGGCGTCTCGCCAGATTCTTCATCGTGGTTGGTCTTCGCTGACGAGAAAAACGACTCGATCTCCGCAATGCGCTGGCGCGAGCCGTTGCACGCGTTAATGACGAAGTGCTCGGGCGTAATTTCGCCGGCCTGCACAAACTCGTGGATCGCGCCCAGCGTGGTCGGTCCGTAATAGCGCTCAGTCGTTACCTCGACCAGCCAATCCATGCCCAGCTCAGCCAGCATGGGCGCTTTCATCCACGTTTCCTGGTCCGGTGAGACGAGGTCCTGTGGCGCAATGCGCGCCGTTGCCGCCCATTGCACAAGCTGCGCGAACGGCAGCGGACCGAAGAGTGTTCTGTCCTCGTGTTTACAAAGATACCAGCTCGCGTCCATCGCTACTCCGCGGGCGAAGGCGACGGCGAAGTACTCGGGGAGGCGGACGGCGCCGGCGGCGGAATCATGACAGTCTGGCCAGCTTGTAATTTCCGGCCGTCCTCGATGTGGTTAAACTTTTGCAGTTCTTCCACGCCGACCTTGTACTGCTTCGCGATGGAAGTGAGTGTTTCGCCGCGAGCGACGACGTGAGTGTTCCCGCCGGGGTGCGCAGGTTCAGCGCTCGCCACCGGCATCGCGCTCGGCGCAGGCGTCGCTTCGCCGACCATGACGCCTGGTTTTGTCATTTGTTGCTCGATTTTCAGGAGCTGTTGCGAAAGCGCGTCAAGCTTGCCGTTAATCTCATCGATCTTCGTCGTGAGCGCGTCCATCTGCGATGGCGCGGGCGAATTCTCCGGCGCCTGGGCAAACGTCGTTGCGGCGCAAAGAATCGCCGCGAGCAGGGCCGGAAGGAATTTCATCGCGGCAATCTTGGCACCGCCCGCACGGGCTGGCAAGACATCGCGCAGAGCGCTCGCTCCTTGCGCGAAGCGACATTCGCGTTACACTTTTTTGCTGATGCCGGAGCGCATTCAAAAGCCGGTGGAACCGGCGCCGTGGGGGCCGAAACAGGGAGACGGCGATGGGCCGCGCTCGCCTGATATTTCGCGGCCTGACACGAAGGACTTGCTGGAAAAGATGCGCAAAGTCGATCCGAACCAATCGAAACGTTACCGGCAGCGAACTGGGCAATAATGGAGCCTGCCGGTGTGCAGCCGCTCGAATCGGGCGTGAGCGGCGCAACTGATTTCCCTTCGCTGCTCCGGCGCAACGGTCTGCTCCGAGCGCCCATTGAAACAAACGTCACGAAAGTACGGGACGCCGCGATATTGCCGACGCAGGCGACAACAATTCTCGCCTTCAAATTCGCCGACGGCGTACTTGTTGCCGGAGATCGTCGCGCCACCGCCGGCAACACCGTGGTTTACGATCGCGCGGACAAGGTGCTCGAGATCGACGAGCATTCGATCATGGCCATTGCTGGTGTGCCGGCGACTGCGTGGGAGATGGCGCGCGTACTCGAGCATTCGTTTCAATTTTTTCGCCGCACGCAGCTCCAGGAAATGAGTGTGGACGGCAAAGTACGAGCCCTTTCGAAACTATTGCGGGACAATCTCGGTTTCGTCATGCAGGGAGTCGGTGTCGTCGTGCCGATCTTCGCCACGTTCGACGCCAAAGCATCCCCCTCAGCGCGGCTTTATTTCTACGACGCCATGGGCGCGCAATTCGAGGCGGCTGATTTCGCCGCCACTGGCTCCGGCTCGCCGGCCGTGCGCGGAATTCTTTACTACGAAAATACCTGGGGCAAAAAGCCGCTCCACAAAATCGGCGAAGACGAGGCGGTCGTAGTGGCATTGCGCGCGCTCGACACCGCCTCCGAAGCTGACACCGCGACGGGCGGAATCGACCGGCACGCGCGCATTTTTCCGATGATGAAGACGGTTTCCGCTGACGGGATCAAGACGCTGCCAGAAGAACGGATCGCGGAACTTTTCCACAAGCGCGTCGCATGATCGAAGAGCCGTATCGCTGGGTGGAAGCGATCGCCACGCGGCGCGATTACGTCGAGACGCAGCTTTCCTCGGGCAGTCCCATCATCGCGCTAACTTTTGCTGATGGCATTCTGTTGTTCACGGTGGGTCAGCAAAAGCTTTTCGAGATTTACGATCGCATTGCCCTCGGCGCGATCGGTCACCCCGGCGACATCGAGCGGCTGCGCATGGCCGCGATCGAACTGGCGAGTACGGAAGGATTCGCGCGCTCGGCCGCGGATGTCTCGCTGCGGCGGCTGGCGTACTATTCGCTCAGTCCAGTAATGAAAAATGCGTTCGAGCAAATCTACGGCGCGCCCTTTCTGGCGCGGTTGTTGTTCGCCGAAATCGGAGCGACGCCGGCGGAGGATTTATTTTTGCGAGTGGAGTACGACGGCGCAATCAGCCAGAAGAAAAGCGGTAACAAAAGATTCGCGGTACTCGCGCCGACAAAAAAATCCGCTGAGCAGATGGAGCAATTTCTCGAGCGCGAAGATCACGGTGACGAAGACATGACCGCCGCACTCGAGCTTGCCTTTGACGCGTGGGCGGCCGGCCAAAAACAAGCTGAGGAAGGCGCTGTTTTGCCCGGTCGGGAGGAGATTCGCGCCTGCCGCCGCGAGCGGCTGGGGGACGGCATCATGGAAGCCGTTGTGCTTGAGCGCCGGGCGCGCTCGCCTGTGCAATATCGCACCGTCGAACAAAAACAGCTCGCCGCATTAAGCGAGCAGGTGTGATGAAGCGGCGAGGCGGGCCCGGGGTTCTGAATGCGCTCGCCTGGCTCGGACTTGCACTGCTCACCGCATCATTTCTCGTACTCACTTTGCAGCCGCCGCGGCAGATTCCGCGAGGCGCGATGCAGCAGCGGGTACGTGAGCCGTTCGCTGTTGTCGTCATCGACCCAGGGCACGGCGGCGCTGATTCCGGCGCGATGGCGGGCAACATTCTGGAAAAAGATCTGACGCTCGATATCGCGCATCGGCTCGAGCAGCGGCTTGCGTCTGAAGGCGTGGCCACAGTCATGACCCGTGTGGGAGATTCGTATGTGGCGCTGGCCGAACGCGCAGCGTTGGCGAACCGCGCGAACGACGCTGTCTTTATCAGCATTCACGTTAACGACGGTTCACGCGCACTGGCCACCGGAGTCGAGACGTACTTTGCCGCGCAACAAAACACACCGGCGACGCGGCTGGCCAGTTGGCTGCCGTTTCTGCAGAAGGTTTCCCAACAGGCGCCAAACGTGCAGAGTCAAAGTCTGGCTGGGTTCATCCAGCAGGCGCTTGTCACTCAGACACACGCCACTAACCGCGGCACGAAAGCAGAGCAGTTTTATGTCCTCGCTAATGTGCGCCATCCGGCGGTGCTGGTGGAAACCGGTTTTCTCACCAACAAAGACGAAGCGGACAAATTATGTGACGCCAATTATCGCGAGCAAATCGCGCAGGCGATCAGCTCCGGCGTACTAAAATATCGCGAGGCGCTGCGGGGGCAGCGGGCTATTGAAGGTGGCTCTGAATAAGGCGAAATTCCGGGGCGTCCAAGTAGGCACAGCGATGAGATGGAAATTCGCCATTTTGCTGATGGTATCGGCGCAGCTCGCGTGGGCCGATGCGACCATCCAGCAGGCGCAGGAAGCACTGAAAGCGCAGGGCTATTATTATGGCCAGATTACCGGAGAGAAAAATGCCGATACCGCTGCGGCCATCCGGCGCTTCCAGATTCGCAATGGCTTGCAGGTCACAGGCGAGCTGAACGACGAAACTTTGCGCGCGCTGAATTCAGACTCCGCTGTGGCGGTCGCCACCGCAACACCTGCCTCGGCAGAGCCGCGCACCGGGCAATCTGTCCAGCCGGAGCAGCGTAGCGATGATTTGCGCGACGAAATTCCGCCACAACCGCCAGCGACAGCGCCTCGGATCGCGCGACCCTTGGATGACAGCTTCGCGCAGCCGCCGCCGGGCAATGCTGGTGGCGTATTTGCCCAGACACCGTACTCGACCGCACCGGCGCAATTGCAGCGCGAGATCCTTGCTGAGGTGGAGACTAGTTTGCGGCGTCGCGGTTTATACCAAGGCGCGACCGATGGCCTCTACGGCCCTGAACTGCAAGTTGCCCTGCGTAATTATCAGTCGCGCATCGGTCTTCCCCCGACCGGGCGGCTCGACATGGAGACGCTCGCTTCACTCGGTTTGTTGCCGGGACAACATGGACCACGTGCGCCGCGTCGCTGGTTCGGGCCAAGGCCGATGCAAGAGCCGCCGGTCCGAGGCGAGTGGATCCATTAACGCTTACTTGAAACGCGCTGACTGCAATTCAGCGGTGACGGTGCCGATGAAAATCTGGCCGTCGATGCGCAGCAGCAAACGATTGTCATCATCGGAAATCCAGATCGTGGCCCGGCGGAATTTCCGGTGCGGTTGCAGTTCATTGTTTTTGCCGATCCGCTGCAGGCGCAGATCGAGCTTGATGGCGTTGTAACTGCCGGCGTGCACGCGGATGTGATCGCGCCCAGTCACGGTGACGGTCGCGACGTAAGCCGCGTCAGCGGGATAAACAGCGACGCGATAGCTGCTGCCATCATGCAGCGGCTGACTGCGCA
Organism: Verrucomicrobiota bacterium; assembly: GCA_019244415.1. Lineage (GTDB taxonomy): Bacteria > Verrucomicrobiota > Verrucomicrobiia > Chthoniobacterales > UBA10450 > AV69. Next base: position 12,993 of record JAFASN010000112.1, read on the forward strand.
AATAAAGCAGAACAGACTGAAGATCGTTCAGCGGCTCGAGTTTAAAGTCCTTTGTACTCGTCTTCGGCGGGCTGCCCTCAACCCGTGTCCGGCTCACGCCGTCTTCGGAAAAGCGAAGGTGCGTTTCCTTTCTCCTTCCCCGGACGGTTTCGATCTGCTGCGCTTCGATCGGTCGCAATGTCTGCGCGTCAACCACTGATCGATAATCCACATCGTAATGCCAAAGTACACGAGCAAGGCCGACGGTCCCGCCATGTCCTTCCAGGACGAAGGTGGCGCCATTCCGGTGAAAGTAGATCTCCGCTGTGGCCGCGGTAATGCCGCTCCAGCCGAAGCTGTATGTGGCGCGCACCGGACGCAGGTCCGGGAAATTGCCGCGTGGTTCTCGAGCGAGGGTCGCTTTCCAATCGCCACTGCCGCGCGCCGAGTGACCCAGGAGAATAACAACGCCTGCGGTCAGCGCCGCGGCGATGGGGCGTAATCGCGGCCTTGTCACAAAAGCAAAAACGCACGCAACACTGCGGCTGCGTGCGTTCGCAAAAGCAGAAGGCCGGTTACGGTTTCCGCGGCGAAGCGGAAGGCGCCGGTGAGCTCAATTTTAATCCAGTCGCGGGCGAGTGCGTCGCGGGGGCGATCGGCGGAAGTGTTGTGTCTGTACTTAGGGTGCTGACGCGGCCCGGCTTGTTCAACGCGGCGATGACGTCGTTAGTGAAATCGTAGTTGTCGCGCGAGTACATGACGAGCGGAACGCCATTGAGACTCATGCCCGATTTATCGAACACCAGATCCATGCTCTGGCTCTTTACGCGCTCCATCACGATATCGGTAATTTCCTTGACGATGCCTTCGCGCATGCGCATGGCCTGCTCCTGCAACTGCCGCTCGCGCGTTTGCCGGAACTCGGTGATCTCGCGCTCCATGTTTTTCACATTATTGATCTTGTCGTCGCGATCCTTGGCCGTCTGCGTCTTTTTGTCTGGGCTGAGCGCGGGTGAATCGAGCTGTTTGTTGAGCGCGTTCACTTCCTCGAGCGCTTTCTTGTAAGCGTCAGCGCGATCATCAAACTCCTTCTTGGCCGAATCACGCGCGGCGTTGATTTTGGCCTCCGCTTCCTTGGTTTTGCTGTACTCCTTGAAGGCGCGGTTCATGTCCACGGTGCCGATCTTGAGAGATTGCGCTGAGGCAGCGAGCGGTAGCGTGATGGCGGCGCCGAGCGCGAGTGAGAGAAGCTTCTTCATAACAATGGTGGGATAAGTGGCGTTAGACTGTAGGTGGGTGATGGTGTTCAAAATTGATAACCGACACTGAAATTAAACTTGCCCCGGCGTGGATTATTATCCTTCTGAATCGGGTAGCCATAATCCACGCGTAATGGGCCGATCGGCAAGTCGAGGCGTATGCCGATTCCGGCGTCAGAAGCAAGGTTCGCCGCGGTAAAGTCATACGCGCCACTCTCGACGAAGCCAGTGTCGTAGAAAACAGCGAATCGTGCTTTGTCCACGATCGGGAACGTGTACTCAACCGTGGCGCGTGCCAGCGTCTGCCCGCCAAGCGGTTCACCCTGTACATCCTTCGGACCAACGTCGCGAAAATCGAATCCGCGCAGGTTGTTAGAGCCGCCGAGAAAGAGTCGATCGTAAATGCGCACCCGATCGCCATTGCCCCACGCATCAACCGTGGCGAGCTCGCCATCGATCAACAAAATCCCGTCCCACGGCAGGTGAAAATATTTCGTTCCCTGCAAGTCGAACCCATAAATTTGCTCGTTGCCGCCAAGCGGCCCGCCCGAGACGTAGGCCGTGAGGGAAATGCGCTCGCCGTGGCGCGTGAGGAAGGGATTGTCGCGCCGGTCGTAAACGAGTTCACCAGTGATCTGGCTTTTCGTCGAGCTGCCAGCCTCCGCCGCGATTTCCGGTGAGACGCCGTTGGCAACGTTATAGATGTCGATGTCTTCGAAGCGGTACTCAAGGGTGCCGTAGGTGAATGGGAACAATCCTTTCCGCAGCGCGACGGATAGCCCGTAGTTCCGCTGGTCATACACTTGGCTGAGGTAATCGGCATCGTGATAAAAGAGCTGCCCACTGAGCGCGAGCGGCCGGTCCAGGAACCATGGCTCGGTGATGCCGATCTCAGCGTCTCGGCGCAAGCTGCCGGCCTGTAAACGAATGCGGAACCTTTCTCCGCCACCGGTGAAGCTTGGCCAGTTGGTGATATCGAAATTGCTCTGGGTCAGCTCCACGAAGCCGACGATGCTATCGATGGTACTAAAGCCGGCGCCGAAATTGAGCGAGCCGGTGCGCTTTTCCTCCACTTGTACTTGCAGGTCCTTGCGCCCCTCCACCCCGGTATCGACCGGATACGTTTCCACCTTTGAAAAGTACCCGAGGTTCTCCAGGCGTTTCTTGCTCGTCTCCACGCGCACGGTGTTGAAGACATCACCGGGCGCGATGAGCACCTCGCGCCGGATCACTTTGTCTTTCGTGCGCGTGTTACCGACGATGTTGATGCGTTCAACAAACGAGCGGTCGCCCTCCTGGATCTGGTACGTCACATCGATCACGCCGCCGCGTGAGGGCGCGCTTTGCGGGATGACGTCTGATTCCACGTAGCCGCCCGTGCCATAAGCATCAGCGATCGCTTTCGCGTCATCGCGGATCGCCTTGGGCGAGTAAACATCGCCTTCTTTTACTTTGAGCAAGGCCCGAATCTTCTGCTCCGTCGCCGCCTTATATCCGGTCACGGCGATTTTCCCCACGTGGTACTGCGTGCCTTCATCGACCACGATGACGATGTGTAATTTCCCGCTGGTCGTGCGTTCCTTGCGCACGTCGCGCACAGCCATGTCAATGTAGCCGTGGTTCTGGTAAAACTCGCGCACCTTTCCTAAATCCTGCTGGAGCTGTGCTTCATCCAGCCGCCCTGATTTATCGATGAAGGCGATGATATCCTTTTTCTTCGTCTTCATTTGCTTGCGCAAAATCTTCGCCGGGAAATGGGCGTTGCCCTCGAATTCCACCAGGCTGATCGCCCCACGCACGCCTTCATTGATGGTGTAAACCACGCGAGACGTCGCCCGCTTTGCATCCACCGGCTCGACCCGGAACGTCACCTGGACATCGGTAAAGCCGCGCCCCTGGTAAGTATCGAAAATTTTCTGGCGCCCTTTCTCCAGGTCCTCTTCTTTCACTGGCGCATTCAGTTTCACGCCGAGGTTTTTGCGCAGCTTCCTTGGGCTGATGCGCGTCGCGCCATCGATCTCGATCTCGGTCAAAAGCGAGCGCGTCTGGATCGCGACGATGACCCGCATGCCATCACTCTCCGGCTGGCCGAACACGCGCACATTCTCGAAGTCCCCCGTGTCGTAAAGCCGGCGGATGTCTTCCTCGGCCACGATCTCTGAGTACGGCTGGCCTATTTTCGTTCGCAATTGCGCCAGCACACGTTCGCGACTGATCGTCACCGGGCCGATGTACTGGACATCGATTCTGCGCACGATCGGCGGTCCCTGGGGCGCCGGCTGCTCCATGTCTGGCGGTGGCGATTGCGCGCGTAACCCGGCCGCGGCGACTGTACTCAGCAGCACAAGCAGCGCGAGCGTGCAGCGGCGGCGGAGCGAGTCATAAAGCATAATCGGGAGAGCGTCAGATTACCGCCGCGGGGAAGGGCGGTATTACTTCGTACGGACGCGATTATCGTCAAGCGGCAATTGCTTGCAAGCCTTCCACTAACAATCCGCTCGCCGGTGTGGCCGCGCGCCCCGCTGCTTGCGAGGGGCGCAAGGGGACGCATATTGGCGCGCCCGGCTCGGGGCATGCTACGGAAAACAAGGGTCCGCTGTTTAGCTCATGAAACGCAAACGCCATTGGTACCGATGGCCATTCTACATCGGGCTTTTTCTCCTCATCCTGCTCGTCATCGTCCGGGCGCTGCTGCCGTTTTGGGTGCGCGATTACGTGAACCGGAAGTTATCAGAAATGCCGGATTACCGCGGGCATGTGGCCGAGGTGACACTCCACATTTGGCGGGGCGCCTATCAAATTCACGGTGTGGACATCGAGAAGACGACTGGTCACGTACCAGTGCCGTTTTTCTCCGCGCCGGTGATTGATCTCTCGGTGCAATGGCGCGCGCTTTTCGACGGGGCGCTCGTCGGTGAAATCGATTTCTACCATCCGCAAATGAATTTCGTGAATGCGCCGAGCAAAGCCAACTCACAGGTCGGCATCGACAAACCGTGGACACAGACCATTAAGCAATTGTTCCCGCTGAAGATTAACCGGTTTGGCGTTCACAACGGCGAAATTCATTACCGCGATTTTTCCAAAAAGCCGCCGGTGGATGTGGTGATGGACCGTGTGCAGATGGTCGCGACCAATCTGACCAACAGCAAAAAATTATCCAAGAGCCTGGTGGCGGAAATCCAGATGCAGGGGCGGCTAATGCAGAGCGGTGAGTACAAGTCGCAGATTGCGCTCGATCCCTACGCGGCCAAGCCGACGTTCACCTATCGCGGCGAGCTGGAGGATTTGCCGCTGGTGAAGCTCAACGAATTTGCCAAGGCGTATGCCAGCATCACGTTTGAGAAAGGCACGTTGCGCGTCGCCTCGGAGCTCACGTCGACCGATGGCGCGTTCAAGGGTTACGTCGAGCCGGTGTTTGATCACATGGCCATCTTCAGCCCGGAGCACGATTCGGATAACCCGGTTGATTTCGTCTGGCAGGGAATCGTCGGCGGTCTAACGAGAATCCTTCGCAACCAGCCGAAAGATCGCTTTGGGACTAAAGTTCCGTTGTCCGGGAACTTCGACAATCCCAAACCGGCGATCATGACGACAATCCTGAATGTTTTCCGCAACGCCTTCATCCAGGCTTTCACGGGTACGCTGCAAGAGCAAAAGCGGCAGAATATCCCTGACGTAAACCCGAATAAGAGCGATTAGCCTGGCTCAGTTTTCCGGCGGGAGCACCACCACCGGCGCGAGGTCGTTTGCCGGAAGCGCGTGCCGTGGCGGCGCGACCTTGCGCACCCGATGATGCGAGATCACGGGCGCGTCATTCACGTCTGGCAGCGGCGGAGTGACCACCTTCCTGCCGGACGGCAGCTCGAGTAGCCATTTGCCGTCACCGGTGGTTCCCACAAAGCGAGCCTGATCATTCCCCACGCGCATAACCGGAAGAGCTTCACCGTTGCCGCTGGATCGCTTGCTGGCGCGGCGCGCACCGGCCGTACTCGCTCGCGCCGATTTCGCTGTACTTTTCGCGAACTTTGTTTCGGGCGGGGCAACAGGCATTCGCGGCATCTGCTGGGCCGGCGTAGCAGGTGCAGGTTCGGCTTTCATTTCCCCGTCTTCGTTGTTCTGCTCGCGAGCGTCTCCAGCGAGTACGTCGAGATCGTCGCCGTTTTGCGGCGGCGAAGGTTCAGTACTCGATGAGGGCGGCGCTTCGGCCGGGGGCGCAGGTTCGGCCCGGTTCGCGGCGATCTGCACCGGAGGCGCGACAGGCGAAGACTGGGCGGAAGGAGCCGCCGTGGCGTTTTGCTGCGCAGCAGCGACCGCAGCCGCATTGTGAACTCCGGACTCGTCGCCCACGGTGGCGGACTGCGCGCCAGCGTCCGTGACGGCGGTACTCGGCGCGGTTGAGTTGGCGTCCCTTTGCTCAGGCCGCCTCTGCGTTTGGGCGCCTGTCGCAGCAATTGGCGCGGCGCTGTTCTGCGCAATGGCCGCAGGCGTTGGTTGGGCCGCCGGTTGCGTCTCAGCCGGCCGCGTTTCCGGCACGCCCACGGGTACTCCAATTGAATCCAGCGGCTGGTCCCGATGCACCCACGCTCGTACTCGTTCGGGCAGCAGCACCGCTCCTAATCCGCAAAACAAAAGCAATGCCGCCGCTGCCGCTAACACCGGTCCGATGCGACTCCGACGTTTGAACTCCAGCGGTTCCAGCACCGCGCCGGGCCGCGTGTTCGCGCGGCGCCGTTCGAGTTTCTCCAGACAGCTGCGCAGTTCGTCCGTGAAGATGATCGGATCCTGCGGCCGCTCTTGCGGATTAATCCTGAGCATGCGGCGGAGTATTCGCCGTAGCGAGCGAGGAATGGGTGCGCCGCGCGGCAGCAAGCGCTCACCATCGCCCGACCGGCGCGCGCGGCCCGCCACCGGCACTGCACCGGTGAGAAGGAAACACATGGTCGCGCCAAGGGAAAAAATTTCCGAGCGGAAGTCCACTTTGCCCGTCTCCATCTGCTCAGGGCTGCCGAATGCAGGCCCGATCGAGGGCGCAAGTTCATCCGGGCCCTCTGAGTACAAACGCAGACCAGCAAGCCCGAAATTCAGCAGCTTGACAAACGGCCAGCCGCCATCCGGCGCCGCGCCATTGACGATCATCAAATTCGAAGGCTGTATCGCGCGGTGACTCAGGCTGTGGAACGCCGCTTCGGCAAGCGCGCTAACGACCTGCAGCCCGATACGCACCACCGCATCCGGCGGCATCGGCCCACGCTCCACCACCCACGCCTCCGCCGTTTCGCCTTCCACATATTCGCTCGCGAAAACAATGTGATCATCCTCCACTCGCGTCTCGAATACGCGTGCGACGTTCGGGTGCTTGAGCTTGCGCACGGCACGCGCCTTCGCCTCGAACTGGGCGCGACCGGTGTCGCTCACACTCGAGAGCGGGATGAGCTGGAGCGCGACGGCCTGGCCGCTTTGGTAACCCATCGCTTTGTAGGTGACGGCCGCGCCGCTGCGGCCAAGCTCACGCGGCGAGCCATCGTCGCCGACACAGACGCAATAATTTTCCTCGAGAGCTGTCGCTGGCATAAGACGTCGGGTAATTATTTAACCAATCGCTTTGACCGGTGATTCGAGCAAATCTTCGAAGGCGCAAGAGCGCGAGCTACCCCGCTTGGATTTGAACCAAGAATAACGCCTCCAAAGGGCGCTGTGTTACCGTTACACCACGGGGTATGAGAATTTCAGATTTTCGATTGCCGATTGCCGATTGCAAGCGGCGCGGCGCGGTTGGGCTAGCCGAGTTGCGCGCGAGCGCGGCCGATGTAACAATTCGCGCTCTGCCACTCAACACCCCTCATTAGCCACTCTTCACTTCTTCCCATGGCTGCCGCGAACGATCTCCGCAAGGGAATGGCGATTAAGTACAATGGCAACACCGCCATTGTCCTCGAAGTGCATCATCGCACGCCCGGTAATCTCCGCGCCTTCGTGCAGGCAATCATTCGTTACCTGAACACCGGCAAAAGCGCGGACGTGCGCTTCGGCTCGACCGACAAAGTCGAGCTGGTGGACATTAACCGCAGCACGCTTGAGTTCAGCTACAAGGACCCGAACGGTTACCACTTCATGGATCCGCAGACCTACGAAACCGTCACGCTCCAGGACGGCTTACTCGGGGACGCGAAGGATTTTCTGGTGGAAAATTTGCCTGTCACCGTACTCTACGCCGAGGGCAAACCGGTGCAGGTGGAATTGCCCTCATCCGTGAGCTTGAAAGTCATCGAGTCAGCGGAAGGCGTTCGCGGTGACACTGCCAGCAACGTCACCAAACCGGCCAGGCTCGAGACTGGCAAAACGATCAACGTGCCGCTGTTTATTAAAGAAGGCGAAACGATCAAGATCGATACTCGTACCGGAGCCTACATGGGCCGGGCGTAAATTTCGCACCGGCACTCCATCCTTGAGTACTCGGCGTGAAGGAGCTAGCGCCGCGTGATGGCCAGGCGCAGCTCGTGCACGTAAGCGGGGTTTACCTCGAAACAGGTGCCCGGCATTTCTGCCATATCGATCTGCTCTGTGTAGGGAATGCTTTCGACAAAGCCCGCAGCGATCAGGCCATTGAGCGTGTCGCTTACGTCTTCGAGCTCCATTTTGGTAGCGTCGAGGATTTCGGCGCCGAGCATCGATTCGGCGAAACCGAGCGCGCGAACGACGGCGGCCTCGCGGCCTGATAAACGGACATTCCGCATGATGAGAACAGAATTAAGCAGGGCGCGTGCCGAATTCTATAATTACCATAATCCGCCTTCGGGAACGCCGGCGATCAAAAATGCCGTCGTTAGCTGCGGGGCGCGGCAAAACCGTCGCTCATCCCCAGATCGGGCCCCCCTTGAATCAACCGAGGCCGCTGGTAAACTCTCGCGCTGTGACGAGCAAGGCGCTGACACGGGGCTTGTGGGTGGCCGTACTCGTGGCTCTGCTCGGACTCACGTCGCCTCGGATCGGTTTCGCACACTCCACCCCGGCGAGGAAGCATCAGTGCTGTGCCCGGATGCAAATGCCGGTGCACAATAACCATTGCGGAGAACACCCCGCGAAGGCCCCGCAATGTTGTGGTGGCTGCGCCGTAGGGCTCTCGCTCTATAGTACGGCTCCTGCCCGCTTTATCTTTCCCCACACCGCCGGCGAAAATTTCGCGGCTGACGTTTTCAGCGAAGTTTCTCGCGTGGAACGCCCGGCGATTCCTCCGCCACGCGCCTGAGCTGTCATCAGGCGGCTCGCCCGGTTTGCCGGCGAGATATTTTTGTACTTAACAGGAGGACCTATGAAATACCTTTTCATCATCATTGCTGCTTTGGCTGTGGTCGGGACGGCGACTGGGACTTCGCGCACGGCGGAGTGTTGCGCCGCGAAAGCCTGCTGCTCGAACGGAAGCCACTGCTGCGCTAAATAGTCGCGGTCTGAGTGAACGGCCCCGCCCGTTCTTCGGGCGGGCGGGGCTTTCATGCGCAGCGAAGCAAACGCGCGTGGAGAGCGATGCGGGAGGGCGAGCGGGTGCTCGTTGCGCAGCTCGCCATCAGCCGTTCAGCCCGGCGCGGGAAAAACAACTCACCAAAGTTTCCTCATAAACTTGAACCGAGCTTACTTCGTCATCATGGCCTCGCTGCTAGCGATCTGCAGCGTCGCCGCGCAATCAACATCGCCAACGCCGTCGTCGGTGCATTCAGCACATCAGCAGTACACCTGCGTCATGCACCGAGAGGTCGTAAGCGATCGGCCCGGTAAATGTCCGAAGTGCGGCATGGAATTGGTGCTCAAGACCGAGGCGGCGTCCATCCACGTTCCTGCTGAGCGGAAACGCGGGCACGAGCACGAGCACGAGATGATGATGAATTCCTCCGTGAACCTTGCCGATCCCATGGCGCGCGAGGGTTCCGGCACGAGCTGGCTGCCCGATTCTTCACCGATGTACGGCCGCATGTTCATGCTTGGCGACGATACCCTCATGCTGCACGGGGCAGCCTTCCCGCGTTACACCAATGTGAGTACACGTCGCGGTGACGACCGCATCGACGCGCCGAACTGGCTGATGGCGATGTACTCGCATCCGCTCAATGACAACGCGCAACTCGGCGCGCGCATTATGCTCAGCCTCGACCCACTCACGGAAGGAGGACGCGGTTATCCGCTGCTCTATCAATCAGGTGAATCGTGGCAGGGCGAGCCGCTGCACGACCGCCAACATCCGCACGATCTGTTCAGCGAGTTATCCGTTTCCTACTCGCAAAAAATCGCGAGCGATCTTTCCGCGCTGTTGTACTTCGGTTATCCGGGCGAGCCCGCGCTCGGGCCGCCTACGTTTATGCATCGGCCTTCGGCCATGGACGATCCCGATGCACCGCTCGGCCACCATTGGCAGGATTCCACCCACGTCACGTTCGGTGTGGCGACGGCCGCCTTGCAATGGCGCACGCTTAAACTCGAGGGCAGCATTTTTACCGGGCGCGAGCCGGATGAAAACCGCTACGATTTCGATCGTCCACGTTTCGATTCCTACAGCGGTCGAATCTCCTGGAACCCGACGCCTGATCTGGCGCTGCAATTTTCCCACGGCTATTTACGCAGCCCTGAAGCGACCGAGCCGGATGCAAATGTGCACCGCACCACCGCGTCCGTTTTGTACAATAAATCGCTCGGCGCTGACGCAAATTGGGCAAGCACGTTTGTGTGGGGGCAGAACAACACCACCCACGAAGGCGCGACGGAGTCGTTTCTGCTGGAATCAAATCTTCAGCGCGGGCGCGACACGGTTTACGCGCGGGTCGAGCGCGTGGAAAAATCCGCGCACGAGCTCGTTTTGCCGGAAGAATTTCACGACGAAATTTTTCCTCTCTACTCGGCGTCGTTCGGTTACGTGCGCGACCTGACTCACGCCAAAGGCATCGACGTCGGGCTCGGTGGGCAATTCACCATCAGCCATCGCCCGAGTGAGCTGAACGCAGTTTATGGGAATGAGCTCGGCTACGGCTTCCAAATTTTTCTGCGCGTGCGTCCATCGCGGCACTAACCTTCTCCGCTCTCGAGACAATTACGCTGCTTTTTCCCGCGCGACGATAGAGCTCGTTAGAAATTGAATCCTGGCGAAGTTCGCACCGGCTGCGACTCGGGCGCGTCGGGGTTTGATTCGCCGGGCACAGCGCTGGTGCCGGTGGCACTATTGCTCGTACTCTCGTCCAGCGTGCTACAGGAAGCGAAGGTGAAGGCGACGAAGAACGCGATAATCAACCCGCAGCACGTTTTCACCCGCGAAACAATGCAAAGGCACCGATGAATTTCCATCGCTCCTTGTGAACCATGCATCGCGAGACGGAAAGAACTCCCATGCTCAGCTTACGACTTTTTTCCCGGCCCCCAAAGCGCTCGCCCTGGCTTCGCGCCGGTGTGTTCGCCATCCTTCAGCACCTGTACTCCGTTGACAAAAACGTGCTTCACGCCGGTCGCGTACTGCGCCGGTTTTTCGTAGGTCGCGTGGTCGGTGATCGTCGCTGGGTCAAAAACAACGACGTCGGCGAACATTCCGTCTTTGAGGAAACCGCGATGGTCCAAGCCGAGATTCGTCGCGGGCAGCGCGCTCAGGCGCCGCACAGCTTCGGGTAATGTGAGTACTTTTTCATCGCGGCAATATTTGCCGAGCACGCGCGCGAAATTCCCGTAGGCACGCGGATGGCAATTCGACTTGGTGAAAGGCGGCTCCGGCGCCTGCGAAGCTTCATCCGAGCAGAACGAAATCCACGGCGTGGCCAGCTCTTTCTTCACGTTTTCTTCCGACATCAGGAAGTAGATGGTATCCACGCGCGACTCGTCTTCGCTGATCAAGTCCATGATTGTCTCGACCGGATCTTTGCCGCGCATCCTGGCTACTTCAGCCAGTGTTTTTCCAGTCAGCGGCTTGAGTTTTTCTGACTTGAAGCCGACAAGGAGAATCCGGTCTGGCGAGCCGGCCGCGAGGTAAAGATTTTCCCATTTATCGCTGTCCACTTTCACTTCCGCGGCAATTTTCGCGCGAGTGGCGGGATCGCGCAGGCGCTTGAACAACGCGGGGTAACCGCCGTCTTCCGTCCACGGCGGCAAAGAGGCATCGAGCCCGGTGCCGCCGGCGGTATAGGTGTACATGTCGGCCGTGATTTTCAGTCCATCTTTCTGCGCCTGCTCGATCTTCGCCAATAACGCATCTTCTTTCGGCCAATTTTTCTGCCCGGCTGCTTTGATGTGATATACCTCGGCCGGGATGTTCGCCTCGTTGCTGATGCGCAGCAATTCATCCAGCGCCTGAAGCAACTGGTTCCCTTCGCTGCGCATGTGCGAGATGTACTTTCCCTGGTACTTCGCGGCCACTTTGCACAGCTCGATCAGCTCATCGGTTTTCGCATAAAACGCCGGCGGATAAATCAGCGAGGTGCCGATGCCGAGCGCGCCATCTTCCATTGCGCTGCGCACAAGCTCGCGCATCTGGTCGAGCTGTTGCGGCGTGGGTTGCACGTCGTTTTCGCCGAGGACGTACTCACGAACGGTGGTCGCGCCGAGGAACGACGCCACATTACAGGAAACGCCCCGCCCTTGCAGATAGCGCAGGTACTCAGCCAGGGTGTTCCATTTGATGTCGTACTTAATGTCGCCCTGCTGTTCCAGCATCCGCTTCTTCATGCGCTCGTTGAGCGGCCCCATCGATTCGCCTTCGCCCATGATCTCTGTCGTCACGCCCTGGCGGATTTCGCTTTGTGAACGCCCATCCTGAATGAGCGACTCGGTGGACCAGGAAAGCATGTTGATAAATCCCGGCGCGACGGCGAGCCCGTGCGCATCAATCACATTTTTCGCGCTTGCGTTGGCTAAATCCCCCACGCCTGCGATGCGGTCGGCGCGAATAGCGACATCCGCGACGCGTCCTTCCGAGCCGCTGCCGTCATAAACCGTCCCGCCTTTGATCAGGTAATCGAACGGCACATCAGCAAAAACCGAACTGGCCATGACGAGAAAAGCAAGAGAAGCATTCAATCGCATGGCGCTGGTGTAGCGCAATGACGGCGCCGGGTCGAGTACTCAACGCGACTCTACATGGGCGCGAGTGGCGGCCGTTCCGGCGGCTCGGCGCGGAGCGTCTTCTGCGTGTGCGTACTCGTATCGATCATCGTCTCGGTGCTTGGGCTCTCATTCGCACAACCGCATAACACGCCGGCCAGCACGAGAGACAGCATGGCTGCCGCAAGTTTCCTCCTCAGTACAGCGGAATCGCTCGCCTGTTCACGAGTTTTCATCGGATCACCTGCACCTTCGCCGGGCGATTTGCGCCCTGCAAGTTTCGGCATCCGTGGTATTGCCCTTACGCGCAAAAGTACAGGCAACGCCAGGGTGTGTTACGTTCAACCCGGGGATGAAATCCGCGCATTCGTGTGACTCAGAGAAGGACGCGACCAGCGGCGCACCCTGTCATGCGCACACCGCGGTTCCGAACGAGCGGCCCGCGAAAAAATATTTGTGCCCGATGTGCGCCGGCGTCGAGAGCGACAGCCCAGGCACTTGTCCCAAATGCGGAATGGCGTTGGAATTAAACCCAACTTTCCGGAGCGCGAACAACGTCGTTTACACCTGCCCGATGCATCCGCAAATCGAGCAGGACCGTCCCGGTACTTGCCCGATATGCGGGATGGCGCTCGAGCCGAAAAATGCGGGTGACTTGGAGGAAAATCCTGAGCTGCGCGACATGACGCGACGGTTCTGGATCGGCGCCGTACTCAGCCTGCCGGTGTTCATCGTTGCCATGTCGCACATGCTCCCTTCGGCGCCGCCTTGGGTGCAGGGTGATTTCTCTCGCTGGGCGCAGTTTGTCCTGAGTACGCCGGTCGTGTTCTGGTGCGGCTGGCCGTTCTTCCAGCGCGCGTGGCAGTCGGTCGTTAACCGCTCGCCCAATATGTTTACGCTGATCGCGATCGGCGTGGGCGCCGCCTACGGCTACAGCGCCGTGGTCATGCTGCTGCCATGGATTTTTCCACCGTCGTTCGCGGCACACGGGACCATTGGCATTTACTTCGAAGCGGCCGCGATCATCACCGTGTTGGTGTTGCTTGGTCAGGTACTCGAATTGCGCGCGCGCAGCCGCACCGGCAGCGCCATTCGCGCCCTGCTCGATCTCGCACCGGCCACTGCTCGCCTGGTGCGCGATGGCGAAGAGCACGATGTGCCGCTGAATGAAGTACGAGCCGGCGACCATCTGCGCGTGCGGCCGGGCGAAAAAGTGCCGGTCGATGGCCGCGTTACCGAAGGCCGCACGAGCATCGACGAATCAATGCTCACGGGCGAATCGATGCCGGTGGAAAAAGCGGCCGGCGATCGCGTAACGGGTGCGACGTTGAACCAAACCGGCAGCATCGTCATCCAAGCGGAGCGAGTGGGCAGCAAAACGGTGCTCGCGCAAATCGTCGAGATGGTTGCACAAGCGCAACGCAGCCGCGCGCCGATCCAGCGCCTGGCGGACAAAGTCGCCGGCTGGTTTGTGCCGGCGGTGATCCTGATTGCGCTCATCACATTTTGCGCGTGGGCGCTCGCCGGACCTGAACCGCGGCTCGCCTACGCCATCGTCAACGCCGTGGCCGTGCTGATCATTGCCTGTCCTTGCGCGCTTGGGCTCGCCACACCCATGTCGGTGATGGTGGGAGTTGGCCGCGGCGCGCAAGCCGGCGTGCTCATCAAAAATGCCGGAGCCATCGAGTTGATGGAGAAGGTGAGTACGCTGGTGGTAGACAAAACGGGCACGCTCACGCAAGGCAAGCTCGCCGTAACCGGAATGATCACCAAGGGCGCCGTGACCGAAGAGGAACTGCTCCGGTCGGCCGCCGCCGTCGAGAAAAACAGCGAACATCCGCTCGCCCGTGCGTTGCTGGAAGCGGCGACGCAACGCGGCATCAGCATTCCGGCAGCGGCGAATTTTGAATCGATCACTGGCGGTGGCGTCGTGGGCGAGGTTGCTGGTCAGCGCGTGGTGGTGGGAAAGGAGAAGTTCCTTCGTGAGTACGAGATTAAGGACTTGGACTCGCTCGAGGAACGCGCCGCCGCGTTTCGAGCTCAGGGCAACGGCGTCATCTTCGTCGCCATCGGCGGCCGCGCAGCCGGCATCATCGCGGTCGCGGATGAAGTGAAGGAAACCGCTGCCGGCGTCATCCAGGAACTGCATCGGCTCGGGATCAAGATCATCATGCTGACCGGCGACAACGAGCGCACCGCGCGTTCCGTCGCGCAGAAGCTCGGGATCGACGACGTCGAAGCTGGGGTGGAACCGGAGCAAAAGTACGAGCGCGTCCGCGGATTACGTGGGGAAAACAACGTCGTCGCCATGGCGGGCGACGGGATCAACGACGCGCCGGCGCTTGCCGCGGCGGACGTCGGCATTGCCATGGGCACCGGCACAGACGTGGCGATGGAGAGCGCTGGCATCACGCTGCTGAGCGGTGATCTGCGCGGCATCGAGAAGGCAGTGCGTTTGAGTCGCGCGATGATGCGCAACATCCGGCAGAACCTGTTTTTCGCGTTTATCTACAACTCGTTAGGCGTGCCCATCGCGGCGGGCGTTCTCTACCCATTCTTCGGCATCCTGCTCAGTCCGGTACTCGCGGGCGCGGCGATGAGCTTTAGTTCCGTGTCAGTAATCGCGAACGCGCTGCGATTGCGTTCGGCGCGCCTGTGACTTCACCACAGTATTTGCTTGCGGCGTTTAATGAACTGGCCGGTGAGCTCGTGCGGCGCTTCCGTTGCGAGCCAGACGATTCCAGCCGCGCCTTCTTCCACGGAGAGGCTCGCATTCGCTCCGCCCATGTCCGTGCGCACCCAGCCTGGGCAAACAGAGTTCACGGCAAACTTGGGCAGAGCGGCCGCGAGCTGCACGGTGACGCCGTTCAGCGCCGTCTTTGAAATGCAGTAAACGGGCGCCCAGCCATCCGCGCCGTCGGTCAATTGTCCGCCGCTGCTCGAGACGTTGATGATGCGCGCCGCGCGCGATTTCGCCAGCAACGGGTGAAATGCCTGTGCGACCAGGAGCGGCCCGAGCGTGTTCGTGCGCAAGGTGGTCTCAAAGTGATCCGCTGTGGCTTTTAAGATCGCCTCGTCGCCATCAACAATGATGCCGGCATTGTTTACCAGCACATCGAGATGATCAGTACTGCGGGCGAGCTCAGCCGCAGCGTCGCGAATGCTCCGACGACTCGAGACGTCCAGTTTCAAAAACGTGGCGCGCTCGCCGAGCTTCGCCGCGGCTTCGCGCCCGGCCTTTTCATTTCGCGCGCCGAGAAAGACGCGAAAGTTTTTGGCGGCAAGCTGCCGCGCTACTTCAAAACCAATGCCTTTATTTGCGCCGGTGACCAGCGCGACCTGCTCGTTCATTCGACACGATACACCGCGAATCCTCTCTCGTGCGTTTCCTCGGATTTAAAGCGATGAGTCGGCGCAGCGCGCGCATGTTCGCCACGTCTTCGGTCAACTCCTTGCCTTTCGGCGTCTCGAGTACCTTCGGGATTTTGCGGAAACGCGGCGCATTCATGATGTGACGAAAGGCCTCGAGCCCAATCTCCCCTTCCCCGATGTGGGCGTGGCGATCGACGCGAGACCCGCGGCCGGTTTTCGAATCGTTGATGTGAATGGCGGCGAGCCTTTCGCGCCCGAGTACGCGGTCGAATTCGCGGAACGTTTTCTTCACGCCGGCATGGGAGCTGATGTCGTAGCCAGCGGCGAAAACGTGGGCGGTATCCAGGCAGACGCAGAGCCGCTCGGGCTCGCGCACATTGGCGATGATGAACGCGAGCTGCTCGAAGGTGTGACCGAGGCATGAGCCCTGTCCGGCCGTCGTTTCCAGCGCGATTCTCGTTTTCACCTTCGGAACGCAGCGAAACACTTCGTCGATCGACGCGGCAATTTTGCGCAGGCCCGCTTCTTCGCCCGTGCCCATGTGTGCGCCCGGATGCATCACGACAAATGGCAGCTCGAGCTGGTCGGCGCGCATGAGTTCTTCGGCAAGGGCGCGAATCGAGTTCGCGTGAAACTGTGGGTTAGTGGCGGCGAGATTGATCAGGTAATTGACGTGGGCAAAGACGGAAGCGAGCTGCCAGCGTTGCGCGTGGTCGATAAAGCTGCGGATTTCCTGCGGCGTGAGCGGCCGGGCAAACCACTGCATGTTGTTCTTCACGAAAATCTGCATGGCTGTGCAATTGATCGAGCAGGCGCGCTCGATAGCCGCATGCACGCCGCCAGCGATCGACATGTGAGCACCGAGCAGAATTTCTGATGGCTGATTTGCGCTTTGTCCCACGTGCCATGCTCCCAAATCAGAAATCAGAAATCATATATCAGAGATCATCAGAGGTTCTTCGCCCGCCAGGTCGGGTGGCTCAGGCTGCCTTCGGCCCGGTACTCAAAGAATTTGTAGAGCGGCGTGAGCACTGCGCCTGCGCCGGTCGCCTGCACACGGACGTCGAAATCGATTTTGTCGTCGAGAAAATGTGAATCGCCGTGGCCGATCATCCCGAAAGTACCGGCATCAACGTGAAAATCCGGGGTGCGGATGACGCCGTCGTGGATGGTGAACGACATGCTCGCCTTGCGTGCGACGCGGTAGCCGACGCCGGGAATGATCGCATCCAGCATGTTCGATAACGGCCCGAAAAGCGGCACCGCGAAAACGTCGCCGTTGCGCACATCGACCTCGCCCTGGCCTGTCATAGTACGGGCATCATCGCCGTTCCCGCTCCAATCGTAGTGTCCGCTCATCGACCCATGCGCGGTCTCGTAGCCGAAGTACAGGTTGGTCAGGCGCGGGAAATCAACGCCGTCCGCAGTGATGCTGGCACGATAATGTTTGTCGTTTCGCGCCAGTGAAATATCGGCATTCCCGGAAATCGCGCCGGAAAAGATCGAGCCGTTTAGCTGCGCGATCTGGAGCCGGTCCTTGGTCACGATTAACGTCGCGGCGACATTATCGATCGGCAGCGTTTTGCCCAGCAACACGTACTCCATTCTGCCTGGTGAGCTGACACTGATCTCGAGGTGCGTACTTTTGCCGCCGCGGAACTGATAAACGCCGTCGGCGGTGATCACCGGTGGCGCGCTGAATTTGTACGGTTTGATGATCTTGAGCAGATCGGGATCCACCCAGGGGATCGTTTCCGCCGGCCGCAAGGTTGAGTGAATGGTACTCACGCGCGTTTCATGGTGCGCGAAATCGTAAGTGAACGTGCCGGTGGCGCTGCCCTCATCGCGCGTGACGTGGAAATTCTCATAGGTGACGGCGCCGTCGCTGAAATGTACCGCGGCCGATGCCTTGTTAAAGGCGACGCCGCGGAAACGGCCGCGCTCGAGCTGCACCTGTCCGTCACCTTTCCATGTCGCCGGGTCGCGGCTCCTGCCGCGGATCGCCAGGCGCACGTTTGAGGCATGCGGCCAATCCCATTCCCGCGCGAAATCGCGTACTCCGGGCGGAGCGAGAGATCGCAGCGCATTGGCGTCGATGGTGCTGGTGAAATCGAGGCGGAAATCGCCAGGCGCATCGAGCAATTGCGCCACCAGCTCGCCGCTTTGATGCCGCACGTGAACGTCTCGCAGCATGGTGCGTGTACCGTCCCAGGAGAATTCCGCGCTCGCACCATTGAACGGGATAAGTTTGTAGGAAAAACGATCAACAGCGGCACGCCCGATCGTCTGCCATGTCAAACCGCCAGCGCTGATTTTCCCCGTCCCGGAGACTTCCAGGCGTGGCGGGCTGAAGAAAGTGATGTCACTGAACGGCCCGGCGATGCCAAACCCATCCAGCAACGCGCGCAAGTTGATGCTGCTACGCGCTTGGAATTCCAGTGCGCCATCGGCGCGACGCCAGAGTGCGTTAGCGTTCAGACCCCCGAAATAATCCTGCCATTCGCATTCAGTGATGCGCAGCTCCTGCTCCGCGAACTCGCCGGCGATTCGCAGTCCGCGGCACTCGTATCCGTCGCGGCGGATGCGATCTCCCCGCAGAGTAGCGTCCACGCGCGCGTCCTCGAGCTGCGCGACGTCGCCGGAAAACTTCAATTGCAGCTCAGGCGCGCTCTCAAAGCGGAACTTGCCGAGCTCATCAACAACGCGCTGGAGTAACGTCAGCCGTTGCTGCCATTCCTGCGGCGATATCGGTTGCGAAGGCGGTGCGTTGCTGCGTTTGATGAGCTGGCCGCTGGCCGAAACGTGAATTCCGCAAAACATGCCATCGGCCTGGCTGACGTAGATTTGCTCCGGCGGAAAATAGACATGCGCGCGCAGTTTCCGAATGATGGCACGACGCGAGTCCGGCGCGGCATTTGCCGGCAGCGGCAAAATGACCTGGGCGTCGCGAATATCGATCGCATTAAGGAATGGCTCGCGCTGCATCAACGCGGCGTAATTCACGTCGAGGGAAACGCGGCTGATCTGCGCGATCGTGTTCTCCCGGTGTTTGTAATCAAAGATGCGCACGTCCTGAGCGATGAGGCCGCGGAATGGGTCCAGCGTGAGGCGTCGCACGGAAGCTTCCACACCGCGTTTGTGCAGTTCGCGCACCACGAGCGCGCGCCATGACTGGCCGAAGCCCCGCTCGGCCAGGTACCAGCCGCCTGCAACCAACGCGCCGAGAGCGATGACCAGCAGCAGGCGTACTATTGTACTCAGGATGCGCCACGCGAGCGAAGGAGCCTCACGCGTGCGGATGACCGCGCTTTCCGGAAGCTCAGCGACGCGCATGGCAATTCAATCGCGCGCCGCGCTGTCGCTTTCAACCACATGCCTCGGCGACCAGCGAGGAATCACGTTGCGCCGCCGCGAAGCTTGCGGCACGAGATGTCTCGTGAGCTCGACATGACAGTTAACGACCTGCCTGCGATCAACGCCTCATTGAATTTCATCAGCACGGTTTTCATTTCTGCCGGCTGGTTTTACATCCGGCGCAACGCCTGGCAGCGGCACGTGCCCTGCATGATCGCGGCGATTGTTTCCTCCACCTTGTTTCTCGTCGGCTACCTCGTTTATCACGCGCACGCCGGCGAAAAGTCGTCCGGCTACACCGGGCTGATTGCGGCGATCTATTTTCCGATTCTAGCCAGCCACGTGCTGCTCGCCTTTGTCACGTTGCCGCTCGTGGTACTTACAGTGCTGCCTGTTTTTCAACGCCGCTGGGATAAACATCGGCGGCTCGGCCGTTGGACCATGCCGATCTGGCTCTACGTCTCGGTTACGGGCGTGTTCGTTTACCTCATGCTCTACAAATGGTTCCCGCCGCGCCCGCACTAATCTCAGTAAGAGTACGAGTACAAGTACGACGAGTAGTGAACATCTTGCACACGCGCGGCAATTGTTGTTTGCTCGCGAGATGGTGACGATCGCGACCTTCAACGAACAGGCCAAAGCAAAACATTTGCGCGACCGTTTTCAACAGGCAGGTGTGCACGCGGACGTTCTCGGTGAGGGCGCGATCCAGCGCGTGGCGTTCATGTCCAAGCCGCAGGCTAACGTGAAGGTGAAGGTGGAAGAGGGCGATTTCGAGAAGGCGCAGAAGCTGATGCGCGAGTGGGAGTCGGGGGACCCGGAGATCGGCTGCGCGATGCGTTGCCCGCAGTGCGGCTCGGCCGAGATTGAGTACCCGCAGCTGACACGAAAATTTCTCACGCCGGCGATCGCGAGCGTGCTCTTTGCGCTTAAAGTTTTCCCGAAGGAATTCTATTGCCAATCGTGTCACTACACCTGGCCGGATAAGGAAGTGCCGGAGAAGGAGCAGTGGTGGCAGTGAAGGGGTGACGTGCGGGAGTGTTTCGCAACTGGGCCGCGCTTGTTGACGTGCTCGCCGCCGTTTCCTGTCATTCTGAGCGGAGCGAAGCGGAGTCGAAGAATCCCGTGGCGAAATCTGTAAGATAATTTATCGGGGTCCCTCGACTTCGCTCGGGATGACGCACGTTTTGCGTGATTACGCGACGACCCCCGCGCGCTGACATGGCGCGCAAATTGCGCATCTTCCTTCGCTCATGAAGTGGCTCTTCGCGCTCTTGCTGGCGCTCGCGATTTTCGGCGGCGCCTATTACTTCAGCTATAACGTTCTTTTCAAGCAGCAGATCGCCGTCCAGCAGGAACAACGCGGCGAAATCGCGAACACACCGCCGCCTGATGTGAGTCTGCCGGAGTTCCAGGCCGCGGCGAAATTGCGCCAGGATGGCAAGCTGCTCGAAGCACGCGACGCGCTGATTGCATTTATCGGGAAATATCCAAACGGCCAGCACTTCGAGGAAGCGAAAGACATGCTCGGCGCGGTCAACACCGACATCCTTTTCTCGCCCGTCCCTTCGCCGGAAAAACGGGAATACATCGTCAAAAAAGGGGACGTGATCGCGCGCGTCGCGCAGCACATGCACAGTACGCCGGAGTTGATCATGCGCACAAATAACCTCAGCTCGACCATGCTGCGCATTGGTGAAAGACTGCTCATCTCAAACCCAGAGTTCTCACTTTTTATCCAGACGAAAGCGAAGCTCATCGTGCTGCTTAATCACGGGAACTTCTTCAAGCAGTACCATATTCAGGAGGAAAAATTACCGCCCAAACAACCGGCGCGAATTACCACCAGAGTCTCTGAAGTGATGGCGTGGAAGGACGGCCGGCGCGTCGGTTTCGGCACCCGCGATTATCAGACGAGTACTCGTTGGATCCGGCTGGCTAATCCTGCTTACACCATCTACGCCATGCCCGATGCGTTCCATCCGGGGACGGATCAGCCGCCGCCGCCGCTCGGGCTCGGCGTGAGCGCCAGTGACGCCGAAGAGCTGAGCAGCCTTGTCAACGGGAAGACGCCTGTCACCATTACGGAGTGATGAAGTTGCCAGCCTGCTTCGAATTTCGGATTGCAAGTTTCGAATCTCACCCGGGGTTGCCGTGATCGAACCGAATTTAATGGACATTCAGCCGCTCGATTTCGAAAAGCCGATCGTGGAATTGCAACGCCGCTTGCAGGAAATCCGCGATCATTCTAACGAGCACGCGCTCGATTTTGACAACGAAGTCGCGGCCATGGAGGCCAAAATCGAGCGGACTCGGCGCGACATTTACGGCAACCTAAGCGCCTGGCAGCGGGTGCAGATCGCACGGCACGTGCAGCGGCCTTATGCGCTTGATTACGTGGAGCGCTGCTTCACCAACTGGACTGAACTGCACGGCGACCGCGTCTTCGCCGATGACAAAGCGATGCCATGCGGACTAGCCATGCTCGGCGAACACCGCTGCGTACTCATCACCAACCAGAAGGGCCGTAACACCAAGGAGAACGTCATGCGCAATTTCGGCTGCGCCCACCCGGAAGGTTACCGCAAGGCACTGCGCATCATGAAACTCGGCGAGAAATTTTCCCTGCCCATCATTGCCCTTATAGATACGCCTGGGGCATATCCCGGAGTCGGCTCCGAAGAGCGGCACATCGCCGAAGCCATTGCTATCAATTTGCGTGAAATGATGACATTGCGCGTGCCCATTCTCGCCGCCGTCATCGGCGAAGGTGGAAGCGGCGGCGCGCTCGGCATCGGCGTGGCCGATCACGTGATGATTTTAGAGAACGCCTATTATTCCGTGATCAGCCCGGAGGCATGCTCCGCGATTCTGTGGAAAGACCGGAGACACGCGGCAGAGGCAGCCGAAGCATTGAAGCTCACGGCGCAGGACCTGATTAATCTCGGCGTGGTGGACGAAATCATCTCTGAGCCGGAAGGTGGCGCGCACCGCGATCACACCCGCGCGGCGGAAGTACTCGGCCACGCATTACGTACTAACCTCGACCGGCTCTTGAAAACGCCCATTGATCAACTGCTGCAACGCCGCTACGAGAAATTCCGGCGTTTGGGCAATTTCGCTGAAATCGCGGCGGACGCGCCCGGCGACGGCGCAACCAACTAACCGCTCGGGCTCATCGAGTAATGACAGCGACGGGTCGTTCCTGCTTGTTTTTGTTCGCGCTTGCGATCGTCGCGCTTCCGGCACGGGCCGAGCGCCCGTTCGATTTCAAGCGCGATACGTTCGGCTTCGCGAACATGACCGTTTTCGCCTACGAAAACGGCGTGCCGCACCTGCGCCACGACGATCCGGCGAAGCAGGAGCGCTACACGCGGCGTTGCTTCGTACTCAGCCGCAGCGCTTGGCAATTCCGGAAATTCGCTCGCTTCGCTCCACACGCGCCGGCGATCGACAACGCGGAGCTCATCAGGCGCATTCGCACCGTGACGCGGCGCGCGGCATGGAAACCGGCGCTGCCGGAAAACCAGCGGATTATTTTTCCCTACGCTGACGTGCGCGCGCTCAGCGAAAAACATGGACGGCTCTTGCAGGAGAATGTCGGCCTGGGCTGGCCCACCTACTGGCGGCCGGGAAACTGGCGCGTCTTCTTCGCGACCGGCCGCGGTTATCAGGAACAGACGCACGCGCACTTGAATGAAGCGCTGGCGCGCGATGACATGTTTGTCGGTTATCTGACCACCCTGCCGAACCTGAGCATCAATCACGCGGTACTCTTTTACTCGCGCAGGACTGATCCGAAAAACGGCATCGACCATTATCTCGTTTACGACTCCAATCACCCGGAAGCGCCGCGCCATCTCACCTGGTCAGACCGGGACCGCTCGTTTTCCTACGAAAAAGACTGGGACTTCGTGGGCGGCAAGATTCGTGT
The DNA here is from genome assembly GCA_019244415.1 of Verrucomicrobiota bacterium. Taxonomy (GTDB): domain Bacteria; phylum Verrucomicrobiota; class Verrucomicrobiia; order Chthoniobacterales; family UBA10450; genus AV69. Next base: position 35,958 of record JAFASN010000112.1, read on the forward strand.
GTACCAGGTTTACGGCAAAGCGTTTCAGTAATGGCTCTCTAGCGACCGCGCGGCGCTAAACGGAGAACCTCAGCGCGTCATTGCCAGGTGCCCCACCGTTTTCACCGCCGCCGTTTGGGACATCGGCGGAAAAAGGAACCGCAGCATGGGATTTACGCGGGCGGCCCATGCGCTCTCAGTGTGACCTGCCCCTTGTTCTTCCGTGTACTGGAGGTCGTCGTGCAAATGCCATCCCTTCTCGACCAGCGCATCGCGCAGAGTACGTGTGCGCTCCCATCCCGGTTCGTGCGTGCCGATGTCGAGCCAAATCCGCAGCGGCAGCTTGTCGTCCAGCTCTTCCACCATGCGCACGATCACCTGATCATCCCACCAGACCGACGGCGACATCACCGCGAGCCGCGTGAACACATCAGGAAAGTACAGCCCCAGCGCTAACGTCACCAGGCCGCCCAGCGACGATCCGCCCAGACCGGTGAATTCCCCTTCCGGCCGTGTGCGATAGGTCGCATCGATGAACGGCTTAAGTTCCTGGGCGAGGAATTTCCCGTGCTTACGCGCCAGCCCGCGGCTGCGCTTGTTCTTTTGCACGCCCGCTTCGGCCACGGCGCGCGTGGGTGTGTACTCATGGATGCGCTCGTTTCCCATGTTCGCCACCGCCACGATGATCAGCGGCTCGATCAGCCGTTTCCGAATCAGCCGTTGCGCCGTCTCGTCCACGCCCCATTCCACGCCGCCGAAAGCGGTCGCGGCATCGAAGACGTTTTGCCCGTCGTTCAGGTAAAGTACGGGGTAACGCCGCCGGAGGAAGCGATTGTAACCTGCCGGCAAGTACACCAGCACATCGCGCCGGTTACCAAGCGTGCGCGATTCAAAACCTTTATGCTGCTGAATGTTCCCGGTGAGTGTGTGGTCAGGCATGATTTGCGAAGGACTTCGCGCTTCTCACGCGAGATGGACGCAACAAAACGAAGACGGAATTTACACGATTATGCCCCATTCGGTTCGGGCGCGGCAATTGTTGTTTGCCATCACCTGAATCGTGTTAATCCTCTTCCGCCTTATGCAGGAACGGTACATCCGGTGGTGGACCCCGCACCTAAGCCGCCACTTCGAGATGCTCGTCTTCGGCAGCGGCCGCGGTCTGCCGCTCATCCTTTTTCCCACCTCCTTCGGCCGCTATTCGCAAAATAAAGACTTCGGCGTAATCGATTCCGCTGCCTGGTTCATCGATCACGAGCGCGTCACCATTTATTGCCCGGACGCCATCGATCTCGAGAGTTTCTACAACAGGCAAATCCATCCCGCCGATCGCATCAAAACGCACATCGCGTATGAGAACGTCATCGTGCGCGACGTGTTCGATTTCGCCCGGCGCGAGGCGGGCGTGCACCGCGTCGCTCTTTGCGGCGCCAGCCTCGGCGCGTACCACGCGGCAAACATCGCCTTCAAATATCCCGATGCTGTTAGCAATCTCATCAGCCTGAGCGGCGCGTTCGATATCAGCGATTTCTTCGCGGGCTATCACGACGACAACATCTACTTCAACTCGCCTTACGAGTACCTGCCGAACATGCCAGACCCATGGAAGTACAACCACATCAACATCATCATCGGCACGGGCGAATGGGATAACACCCGCCACGAATCACTCCGGCTCAGCGGCATTCTCAACGCCAAAGGCATCCGCCACTGGTTGGACGACCGCAGATGGTGCGGCCACGACTGGAAGTACTGGCGCGACATGCTGCCGTACTATTTGGCAACGATCCAGTGAGTTGACCGGCAAACGCAGCTTTCATCGGGATCTGTCGCTCTCGCGCTTGACAAGATTACGCGATTTGAGCAGCATCGTCGTTCTCGTTGCCTTCCCCCCGAGAGTCAGAAATCTCATACCCCCATGCATACTTTCTACGTACACCTACGGCGAATGGTCGGCGCGATTGCATTGAGCAGCGCGCTTTTGTTTTGTGTCACAACTCGCGCCCAATCAGGCTCACCGCAGAACGGTGATGACCTCTATTGGATCGGCAATAACACGCAGTCGTGGACTGATCCGGCGCTGATTTGGTACGACGAAGGCGCGGGCTCGAGCAATCCCGTGCAAGGACCGGTCTCAATCAGCAACGCGACCAGCAACACCTACGGATTCTTTTTCATCGGCAACAACAGCAGTGGAGGAACCACCTACGGAACTGTGGCGCCCACAGGAATGGGATTCAGCCAGACTCTCTACGCGAATTACATCAGCTTCCTGGACGGCTTTAATAGCACCAATACGACAACCATCGGTCGCACAGTCAACGACAGCCTGGCCAATCCGCTCAACATGGAAAGCGGCTGGGAAATCGCCGATCGCGGCGTCGGCGGCACGGTCACATTCCAGCAGTACGCTCCGGGAGTAACACCCAGCACCTTTGGCGGCATGTACATCAATCTCGATGCTTCCGGCAGTATCGTGGCCGTCACAGGCTCCAATGTCGTTATCAATACAAACGTCACCGGCTCGGGCGGGCTGACCATTGATAAGCCGCCGACGGACAACGGCGCCGGCGGCACAGTCACGCTGCAGGTGAATAACAACAACGGAAATGAGTACACTGGCGGCACAACTGTAAACGCCGGGACGCTCGTCATCGCCAACCCGTACTCAAGCATATCCTCCGCTACCGGCACCGGCCCTATCACCGTCAATTCAGGCGGCACCCTGGCCGGCCACGGTTTGGCTCTCGGCAATACGACGATCAACACCGGCGGGGTACTTTCGCCTGGCACCGGTAGCTCCCCCGGCATTCTTACCGTTGGCTCGAATCAGGTCGGCGGTGGTCTAACTATTCATGGTACTCTGGACATCAACATCTCCGGCGGAGGCACGACGGCCGGAGTTAATTATAGCCAGGTGGACGTGCTCGGTAGCCTCACGCTCGATGCAACTAGCGCGCGGCTCGTTGTGAATGCGCTTAATCCTTCCGCTCTTCAGATTGGGCAGAAGTTTGATATCGTGCTTGATAATGGTTCAGCGCCCACTGTCGGATTCTTCAGCGGTTTACCCGAAGGATCCACCGTCACCGACTCAGCGGGCGACACCTACAAAATCAGCTACCTGGATAATGGCGACGGCGGTACGGTGCCAAACGACGTCTCGCTGACCGTCGAAAGTTTAGCCGTGCCCGAACCTTCGACAGTGGCAAGTTTTCTCGCTGGATCGTCGTTGATAGGGCTCGGAATGTTTGTCCGGCGCCGGCGTTCCTAACCATAGCAATTGGCGCCGCAGAATCAGGAAACGCTGCACCGCTGATGAATGTAGCGGTTTTAGGAACTCCGCATTGAAGCGACGACAATTTCGTTGCCAAATCGCGCCGGTTCGCAACGATGGCGCCTGCGCATCGCTATGAAAAAAATCGGCATTCTTTTCGGCCAGGAAAACAGTTTTCCCTGGGCGTTCATTGATCGAGTTAGGCAGAAGACCGGCGGCACAGACATCGCGGCCGAGCCGGTGCGGATCGACAAAGTCATCCAGGGCGAGCCGTGCGGTTACCATGTGGTGATCGACCGCATCTCGCAGGATGTGCCCTTCTATCGCGCGTGGCTCAAGAATGCAGCGCTCACCGGAACCGCCGTCGTCAACAATCCGTTTTGGTGGAGCGCGGATGAGAAGTTCTTCAATAACGCGCTCGCGACGAAAATCGGCGTCGCCGTTCCGAAGACGGTACTTTTGCCATCGCACGAGGTCCCGCCAGACACTAACGCCAACTCATTCCGGAATCTGGCGTACCCGCTCGATTGGGACGCGATTTTTGAGTACGTGGGCTGGCCAGCGTTCTTCAAACCGTTCGCCGGCGGCGGCTGGAAGAATGTCTATCGCCTACATAATCCCGAGGAATTTTACCGCGCCTACAGCGAGACCGGCCAGCTGGTGATGATGCTCCAGGAAGAAGTGAAATTCGATATGTACTTCCGCTGTTACTGCATCGACCAAACTGGCGTGCGCGTGATGCCGTACGAGCCGCGTCATCCCTATCATCTGCGTTATCAGACCGAGTGGCGGGCGCCGCGGGAAATCATCGAGCAGGTCGAGTGGGGCGTGCGCCGGCTGAATGAGTACTTGGGCTACGATTTGAACACGGTGGAGTTCGCCATTCGCGACGGCGTTCCGGTGGCGATCGATTTCTGCAATCCCGCGCCGGACGCCGAGGTCACGTCGGTCGGGCAGGCCAATTTTGACTGGGTGGTTGACGCCGTTTCCGAAATGGCCATCCGCAAAGCGCGCGAGCATCAGCCCGGGCGCGACAATCTCACCTGGGGCAAATTCGTGCAGGCGGCAGTGGCGCGGCGCGAGCTGGGCGAAGTACGATAAGCATCACGAGCTTAACCGTCGCTGTCATTCCGACCAAGCCAAGCGTAGCCGAGGTATCCCGTGGCGCTAGGTTCAGGCGACTTCCACGGGATCCCTCGGCTTCGCTCGGGATGACTGGCAGGTGGCGCACCACGCGGTCGTCCGGCCACCGATGGTGGTGCGTCGCAAGACCATTCCATGCTTGGGGCATTTTCCGCGCGCGCTCCAGCGTTCGTGAATGAGCCAGGTGCGTGGAAGATCAGAATCATCCGCGCCGATGATGCGCAGCGATTCGCGCGCAACAAACCGCGTGGCGCGAAAAGTACGCGCTCGCTCAGAGCTCGTTAGCTCGCCGGTCTGCTTATGTGGCGCGACTTTCGCCCGCCACAGAATCTCGTCCGCCATCCAGTTACCGATGCCGGAAAACCCGGATTGCATGAGCAGCACTGCTTTGATTGGCGGCCTGGCGTGACGCGCAAGGAAAGTATCGAAGAAACCACGCGTCATTCGGCTGACTTCAGGGGTCGCTTCGTCCCACCAGAGCGGCGGCGTCTCGCCGTGGTCAAACTGGATTCGCCCAAACTGGCGCGCATCTTGAAACACCAGCGCGCGGTCTCGCTGGTAAAGTACAAGATGATCATGTTTGCCGGGGCGAAATTCGACCGCGGCGCATTGCAGTCTGCCAGTCATGCCCAGGTGAATGCCGAGCCAGCTCTGCGCCGGAGTCGCATTCGCGCTGGAAAATCGAAACAGCATCCGCTTGCCGCGCGCGATCGATCCGAGCAGGCGTGCGCCGGTAAGGCAGCGTATCAGCTCACGCGTATTCGTCCCGCGGAAGACGCGCTTGCGCGAATGCAACGCCACCTCGCGAACGCGACCTCCGAGTCCGGCGTTCCATTGCCGGCGGAAATATTCCACTTCAGCGAGCTCGGGCATTGCCAAGCCTAGACGTTCACAACAACCGCCACAATGCAGCGCCGCGCGCGGTCATCTGGAACCGTGCCCGCGCGCCGTTTCTCCACAATCACTTGAGAGATTCTGGGCTTCGCCGAAGAATGAGCCCCGTGTACCGTACTCACCATTGCAATGAACTCCGCGCGTCTGACGTCGGCCGCGAGGTGAAGCTCGCCGGCTGGGTTAACATGCACCGGAACCTTGGCGGCGTGGTGTTTCTCGATTTGCGCGATCGCGAAGGGCTGACGCAGGTCGTGTTTCGCCCGGAAGATAACGCGGAGCTTGCTGCCGAGGCGCGCAAACTCGGTCACGAAGACGTGATCCAGGTGACGGGCGAGGTCGCGGCGCGCATCGCCGGCATGGCCAATCCTAATCTGCCTACCGGCGAAATCGAAGTGATCGCGCACGAGTTGCGGGTGTTGAATCGCGCCGAGGATTTGCCCTTCGAAATCGGCGGCGACGTGAAAGACGAAGACCTGCGGCTTAAGTACCGCTATCTCGACCTGCGCCGGCCGCAGCTCGCGCGCAACCTGCGCATCCGCGACAAAGTGGTGAAAGCGGTCCGCGATTACTTTCACGCGAACGGCTTCATCGAGGTCGAGACGCCGATTCTCTCGAAGAGTACGCCCGAAGGAGCGCGCGATTTTCTTGTGCCATCACGAATCTGGCCGGGCAAGTTTTACGCGCTGCCACAGGCCCCGCAGCAATACAAACAATTGCTCATGGTCGCCGGCGTGGAGAAGTACTTTCAGATTGCAAAAGCATTTCGCGATGAAGATTTGCGCGCCGACCGCCAGCCGGAGTTTTCGCAGATCGACGTGGAGGCATCGTTCGTTCGACCGGACGACATTCTTTCGCTCACGGAAGGAATGCTCGCGGCGATTTATCGTGATGCGCTCGGCGTCGAGATTCAGACGCCGTTCGACCGGGTGACGTACTATGATGCCGTCAACACTTACGGCAGCGATAAACCTGATCGGCGCTTTGGCATGAAGCTCGTGGATCTCACCGGCGCGTTTCGCCAGAGCGGCTTCAAAGTTTTCCGCGGCGCGATTGAGAATGGCGGCGTAGTCAAAGCGATCAATGCGAAGGGATTCGCCAGCGTGACCACCGGTCAACTGGCTGATCTGGAAACGACGGCAAAAAAATTTGGGGCCAAAGGACTCGCCACCATCAAAGCGGAAGGCAGCGAATGGAAATCGGCGATCACAAAGTTCCTGAGTGACAGCGAACGCGAAACGCTGCGTACTCAGCTTGAGATCGAACAAGGCGACCTGATCCTGTTCGCGGCCGATAAATGGGACCGGGCGTGCGAAGTGCTCGGCCGGCTGCGGCTGCGCGTGGCCGAAATGCTGAACCTCGTTCCGCCGAACGACGTGCGCGATTTCCTCTGGGTGACCGATTTTCCGCTGCTGCAATTCGACCCTGCGGAAGACAAATGGAACGCGGTACATCATCCGTTCACGCGGCCGCATGCCGCCGACATGCAACTGCTGGATGAGAAAAAGTACGCCGCGGTTCGGGCCGAAGCGTACGATGTCGTACTCGATGGCGTGGAGCTTGGCGGCGGCAGTATTCGGATCCACGAGCCGGAATTGCAGGCGAAAATCTTCAGCATCCTCGGCGTGAACGAGCAGCAACAGCAGGAGCTGTTTGGCCACATGCTGCGCGCGTTTCGCACGGGCGCGCCCCCGCACGGCGGGATCGCCTTTGGCCTCGATCGCATCGTGATGCTGGTTTGCGGCGAAACCTCGATTCGCGAGGTAATGGCATTCCCGAAAACGAATCGCGCTCAGGACTTGATGTCCCAATCACCTTCACCAGCGGACAACCGCCAGTTGCGCGACTTGGGAATCAAACTCGCACCGGAGCGCGAGTCGAGCTGAGTACGATTGATCGTTGTCCCCGGCCGCGAATTGCCTGCAATTGTAGAGAAACTTCCACCCCGCCTCGGTGGACAGGCGCGCCCGCCTGAATACAATAGCTGACTCGCTCGCAGCCGGACTGATACCGCTGCCTGAGCTTTCAAGTTTTATGGCGCAAACGGACGCAGAAATTCAACGGCAAAAGGAGATGCAGCAGGCCGAGGAGCTGCTCTTTAGCGGCAAGCAGGAGCTCGGTTACGCCAAAGGTCTGTTCCTGGGCAATTTTGTCGCGGATTGGGTCATGCCCTACCCGCGGTTGACCGAGTCGCAGGCATCGGAACTGACGAGCGCGCTCGCTGATGTGCGCGAGATGCTCGATCGCGAGCTGGATTCGGATTGGATCGACGCTCACGCCGACATTCCGTCGGATCTCATCCGCGGTTTGGCGCAGACCGGTGTACTTGGGATGACTGCTCCGCGCGAGTTCGGTGGTCGTGGCTTTTCGCAGATGCAGTACTGCAAAGTACTGGAGGAAATCGGCAGCCGGGACGCTTCGGTGTCGGTTTTCACCAACGCGCATCATTCCATCGGCGTGCGCGCCTTATTGTTGTTCGGCACAAAAGAGCAGCAGGCGCGCTGGTTGCCGCCGCTCGTCTCGGGCGAACAGCTCGCCGCCTTCGCTTTGACGGAAGAAAATGCCGGCTCTGATGCGGCGAACGTGCAAATGACCGCCACGCCTACGGAAGACGGCAGCGCGTACATTCTCAACGGCCGCAAGCGTTACATCACCAACGTCGATATCGCGAATGTCTTAACGGTAATGGCGCGCACGCCGGTGCCGGATAAGCCGGGCAAGGACGCGATCACCGCGTTTCTCGTCACGAAAGACATGCCTGGGTTCCACATGATCAACGGCCGCATGGCGAAGCTCGGCATTCGCGGCACGGCCACGGCGACGTTCGAGCTGCGCGATGTGCGCGTGCCGAGGGAAAACATTCTTGGCAAGCTTGGCAAAGGTCTGCGCGTCGCGCTCACCGTGCTGGATTTCGGCCGTACTACGTTTGGTGCGTGTTGCACCGGCGCGGCCAAGCGTTGCCTGCGCATGGCCATCGAGCATGCGAACACGCGTCAGCAGTTCAAAAAAACGCTGGGCAGCTTCGACCTCGTAAAAAAGAAAATCGCCGGGATGGCCGCCGACGCTTACGCCATGGAAGCGATGACGATGGTCACCGCGTCACTCATTGATCGCGGCCTCGAGGATTACATGATCGAAACGGCCATGCTGAAGGTCTTTACGACTGAGCGCCTGTGGGAAGCGGTGAACGAGACATTTCAAATTCATGGGGGCGCTGCATACTTCGATGACAATCCGCTCGGGCGAATCCTTCGCGACGCGCGCATCAATCAAATCGGCGAGGGCTCAAACGAGGTACTGACCTCGTTCATCGCGCTTGTCGGCATGCGCGGGCCCGGCATGGAATTCAAGGAGATTTACGATACTGTGATGTCGCTCGGCGTCGGCCGGATGGGGAAGGCATGGATGGCGGGCAAGAGCCGGCTCAATGCCACCTTCCGGCCGCCGAACGTGCCGGTGCGCAGCGAATCATTGCGCGGGTTCGCCGGCCAGCTTTCACGGTTGATCTGGCGCTTTAATCTCGCTGTCAATCGCGCGCTGGTCGTTTACCGCGAGCCGGTGCTGGATATGCAGCTTATCCAGGAACGCATCGCCGGTGCAGCCATGGAACTATTTGCCTCGAGTTGCGCCCTTAGCCGCTGGGACGCGGAGCTCCAGGCGAGAACTGGCAATGGCCAATCCGCGCACGATTTCACCGCCCCTGAGTACTTTCTGCGCAAATCGATCCGGCGGGCGCGGCATTTCCTTGCCGGCCTGAACGAGAACGACGACCGCGTCATGCTCGCAGCGGCGAACGCGGCGCTGCAATCGCGCTGATACCAAACCCGACCTTCCGGATTGCCATTTACGCGGGCAACCGGAGTCTAAACCTCCGGCACCTTCTCGCCGGCAAAACCGGTCGCAGGCACGGAAAATGGTGCATTGAATCGCACGGTTCGCCGTCGCGATGAATCCATCCACGCTCACTGTTTTGATCCCGTGCTTGAACGAAGAGCTTGGGATTGCCGAGGTCGTTCGCGAGTACTCACGGGCATTTCCTTACGCCGAAATTCTCGTCGTTGATAACGGCTCCGAAGACAGCACGGCCGATGCTGCACGCGAAGCCGGCGCGCTCGTACTCAAGGAGCGGCGCCGTGGCAAGGCGCGCGCCGTCGCCACCGCCTTGGAACAGATCGACACGGATCTCGTCTTGATGGTAGATGGCGATGGAAGCTATCCCGCCGCCGGCGCCCGCCTGTTGCTGGACCAATTCCAACGCGAACCGGCAGACATGATCAGTGGCATTCGCAGCGCGCAGGATGACGTCTTTCGCCCGCTCCACCAATGGGGCATGTCAGTTTTTGCTTCCGTCCTGAACCTCGTCTTCGGATTCAAACCGCTCGATCTCTTTTCCGGACTTCGCTTGTTGTCAGGCCGCTTTTATCAACATGTGCCGGTACTCTCACGCGGTTTCGAGCTGGAGATCGAGCTGACAATCCAGGCCATTGATAAGGGTTTCTCGCTCGCGGAAGTCCCCGTCCCATTTTGCAGCCGCACCGGAGGTTCTCGCTCGAAACTACGCACCGTGCACGACGGCCTGCGCATTCTTCGCCTGCTCGCCGTCCTGTTTCGCGATTACCGGCCATTCGCCTTCTTCGGCACACTCGGCGGATTGCTCGCGTTCGCTGGGTTGACCGCCGGTTCGTTGCCAATTGCCGAGTTCTTTCGCACCGGGCAGGTAGGAAGATTTCCTCTCGCCATCCTTGCCGCGTCGCTTGTCTCGCTTGCGATTCTGCTGGCGCTAATAGGAACTGTTTTACAGGCAAACCTTCGCTACCATCGCGAGGCTTACCACATTCAGCTGCGGAAATTTCGCGCACCCTCACGGAGGGAGCAGCGTTCTTTCGCCCGCGTGCTCGCCAGCTGACCTGCTGCCTGATGGTGGGGAAGGAAAACAGTACAAGAATAGCTGGCGAGAAGCTGCGCAAACGCATCGCTACTATCGCGCAGTACTATCCACCGCACGTTGGTGGCCTAGAGATTGTAGCTCAGAAGCTCGCGCAGAGCCTTGTTGAGTACGGGCACGAAGTCAGCGTAGTAACATGCAGCACCACCGCCCCGGGAACCTCCACCGAAAACGGAGTAAAGGTCAGACGGTGCAAAGCATTCAACCACCTCGATAACTACTTCAGTATTCCCTTCGCGTTCTTCGGCCGAAATGTGTTCGAGGCGTTAAAGACTGAGATCGAAGCAGCCGACCTTGTCCACATCCATGATGTACTCTATCCCATATCATGGATCGCTTACCTGCTTGCCCGCCGCTATGCTAAACCAGTTTGCATTATTCAACACGTCGCACTCGTTTTTCATACGAATGCATCCGTGCGCATGGCGCAGCAGCTTGTTTACAGGACCGTAGGCAAAGCGATGCTCAACCGTAGTAATCAGGTCATTGCTTACAACAAAACGGTCAAGCAATTCTTTCTGAAACTCGGTCTTCGCGATGGACAAGTTGTTCAAATGCGGAATGGCGTTGATCTTGATTTGTTTAGCCCATCGACTGACCGGTTGGCGGAGACGCGGCTAAAGTACGGCCTGGGCACCGACAAGCCAATCGTGCTGTTTGTCGGTAGGCTCGTGCCAAAGAAAGGGTTCCAACTACTTCTTCAAACTGCCGGTGAAGACATTCAGCTCGTTTTTGTGGGCAGCGGCAAGTTGCGTCATGACGAGCAGCTCTTGCCAAACGCACGTTTCTTAAGTGCGCTTGGTCAGGCTGAATTGGCCGAGCTCTATCGAGCCAGTGATTTGTTCGTACTTCCAAGTACGGGAGAAGTTTTCCCTCTAGCGGCGCAAGAAGCCATGGCCAGCGGTCTCCCGCTAATCTTAGGAGATGACCCCGGCTACAGCGAATACCGGATCGATCGCGCGATGATCACGCTGGTTCGACCAGAGCCAGTATTATTAAGTCGAGCCATCCGGCAGCTTCTCGGTGATGCAAGCCGCCTCGCCAAAATGAGGTTGTACTCAAGGCGATTTGCCGAGGAACATTTCGATTGGGAGACGAACCTGCTGCAAGAAAGCAGGACTTACGTTGACCTGCCCGTGCGCGCAGCGCCTGCTTCTGCTGCATCTGCGCGCTGTGAGATACATAAAGCCGCAACTGCTGCGTGAAAAACCCGAAGATTTTAATATTCAAGCTCGGTCTGCTCGGAGATGTCATCATGACTACGCCCTTCGTCCGGCAACTTCGCAGCATTTGTCCCAGGAGCGAAATCCAGTACTGGACATCGAGGGAATTCGCCGCGCCTCTTGTAGGTAATCCTCACCTTTCGCGCGTTCTCGGCTTCGACTCGGCCCCGTTTTACCGTAAAGATGTCGCTGGTGCGTTACGGCTGCGGCAGCGGCTACGCTCTGAAGTTTTCGACATAGGATTCTTTCTAGGCAAGCACTGGTTCTTTAACGCTTTCGCTGCTTCGTTAGGCATACCGCGGCGCATAGGCTTCGCGCGCGAGCCAATCAGTCGCTGGTTCCTAACGGATAGTGTTGCCTACCGCGAGCTGCGACACGAAATTCATTACTACCTGGATTTACTCAACTTCGTCGGTGAACCCGATCGATCGGATATAGCTATGGAAGTAGCTACTTCGAAGGAATGCGAGACGAGGGCAAACTCGTTGATGGAGCAGTTCCGGCTCGACGGATTTATCGGCGTAATCAACAGCGGCGGTAACAATGCCGGCGAGAGCGGTTTCGTTCGCCGGCTGCCTTCAGATTTCTTTGTCCAGCTCGTGCGCAACCTGGCGCAACGCACGAAAGTCGTTCTTTTTGGTAACACCGTCGATGGTGAGTACTACGGGGCATTCTCGTTCCCCCGCGAAGTGATAAACCTGGCGGGCCGCCTATCCTTTCACGAGAGCCTCGCCCTGATGAGACGAGCTAACCGCATGTTTACGACGGACTGTGGTGGAATGCACATGGCTGGAGTAGTAAACCGAAACATCACGGCCTTTTTTGGGCCGGCGCATCCCGCGCGGAAGGCACCCCTCCTCGGTAACGTAGAGATCGTCTGGCCTGATCGCGATAAGTACGATGCGAAGTACGATCTCTACAACCTGCCACCGGCCGAACCGCTATTTCAGGAGATTAAGATACGGCGGACTTCAGGTGCGGGACGGATGCATGCAGGTGGGCAGGCAAGCGTTTGCCTGACACGAAATCGAAAGTCCCGGACGGGAGGAGACAGCATCAGCTCTCCGGTACAGCTCGGAGCAAGTGAGCGCATCTTGTCTTGGTAAAGTTGCTTACGGATAGCAATAACAACGGGCAGGTAAAGAAACGTTGCCGCGGCGAGGGAAATCATTGTTCCTTTCAACCCGTATAGGGGTTCAAGAAGGAACGTCCCAGCAATGCCGAATGTCAGTTCGGCAATGCCACAGCGCGCGACGACGCCGCCAGCCCCGAGTGATAAGCCAGTGTAACTCAGGAATCGACTAGCCGCGATCGAGAATCCCACCGCGGCGATACACATTCCGGTGAGGACGCCGAACGGCGCCGGTGCTTTTAGCCACAAGGTGAAAAACAGGGGTGCTGCCGCAACAATGATCAGCGCGCATGGCACCGTACACACCAGAGCGCATCTCAGAATTGAGTAGAAGACGGACGCGCGTTCTTCCGCGCTGCGAGACGCTGGCAGCGCCACAAGCGCGACGTCGAACGAAACAGCGCCCAGCGCGCTGATGATCTCCGCCATGCGCAGGCAAATAAAGAACGTTCCCGCGACTGTGACGCTGCCGACGCTTGCGAGGACGAAGGTGATTGCGTGTGTTTTCGCTGCCCAGGTCACGTTCGACACAGTGAAGCTGAAAGTATCGCGATAAGTCAGGCACAGTTTCGCGGTCGTAATCTCACGCAGTCGAAGGAGCGGCCGAAGCTCATCAAAGCGCAAGAGAGCGACACCCAGTGCAGTTACAAGTAAAGCGCCAATCCAACCCGCGACGACCGCGGTCACGCTGGCTCCCCGCCACAAAAGAACCGCTGCAACGAGTGATGCAGCCATCCACCCGAGCGCATTCGCGAGCTTGACCAAACCAATGTGCCCGCGAGCCACGCAGGGCTCGAGCGCTATGGTCACGAACATGTAGGGCAGGGTGAGCGTTGTTACGACAAAGATTATGTTTTCGTGCGGGCGATCGATTCCAAAGACAGCGCTCCAGATGTGTAAGCTCGTGCAAAGGGCTACGAGTACCAGGGCAACGAGACAAAGTGCGGCGAAAGCTACAAGAGCATGGGATAGGAGCGACGCCGAGGCAGCGTTATCACTGACGACTTTGGACAAAGCGACGCGGGTGCGGCCACGAAGGCCAAGATCAGCTAACGACAACAAGACAAAAGCGGAGCTGGCCAGCGCGAACTCGCCGTAACCTTCCGGACCCCAATTATGCAGCATCCATGGCGTGAGGCCTATCATGAAGATCGCTTTGGCGATGAATGCGATTGTCTCCCAAAGCTGGTTCGAGAATAGTTGCCGGTGAAGAGTTGGTCGCTTTTGAGCCAGCATGGCTGAGTTCGCTATCGTGCGATCCATTAGGATCTAGCGGTAATGCATGGTAGGCAGCTGAAGTTCGGTTAGGCCTTCGACCTTGACGAACAACGTATTCGGGTACTTCGCTTCCAATGTTTCCACCTGATCTTTGCTTATTCGCAGCGGAGTCATGATGACCGGGCGGTTCGCCAGGAATGGATCGTTGCGACGCAAATCCGCCGAGTACCAGGCGAGAGTTGGATCGAAAATGAGAAGACTGGCGTTGACGTGGTGGAACGCTTCCGCTGCATCGGCATACGGGCGGACAAACGTTTCCGCCTGAAACGCACGCAACGGTAGTTGCAGCAACAACGACGCGAGCACGCCACCAGTAATCAAGCTGGTGGCAGTGTCCCGTCCGGCCCTAGCTTTAACGACGTCCCAGCCAACAACAGCTAACAGGATGAGACAACCAAGTTCGCCGTGAAAATAGCGATCTCCCCAACCGTGACTCTGATCCTGGCGAACAAAGACGTAAAACCCAAATGTCAGCAGACAACTCGCAGCGGCGCAACGAATGATCGGTGTCTGGCGCTTGAGCGCGCCGAAGCCGAACGGAGTTAGAATAAGCAGCGGGAAAGCAAGCCAGCCCACGAGTAGGAAGAAGTAGATCGACTGGATGAGCCAGGTAAGACGATGAACACGAAAGGCACTCGGAGAGGAGCCGCCAACAAAACCCGGGAGAAAGGTTCGCCACCAAATGATCCAGACAGCAATGCCAATGAAATACACGACGGCAAAAAAAACGCTCGCGAACCAGCGCCGGTCCCAGACGAGCTTGAGAAGAAAAGGCAGGACGAAAAGCGCATGAAAGAAAGGTTGATGCAAACCCAGGGCGGCAACCCCGACGAACGGAGTTAGCCAGAAACGGCGTTTTTCCGGCGCAAGGTAAAGCCACAGCCAGAGTAGATTCAGGGCGAGATGCGCGGGCATCGCGTACGATGTCATAGACATCAGTAGGAATTGTGATGAGGTGGCAAGCAGCGCTGCGGCGAGGATTGGTTTCCAGGTAGAAGCGGGCCAGAGTTTGCCCGCAATTGCTGCCATGAGAGCAATGCTTAGCGCAGCTAATGCCGGATTCGTCAGCCATTCCGAATCGAAAGACATGAACAGGGCTCGAATAAGAGAATAGACGGGCAGGTACTCAGACGCCCAGCTATGCGTCGCTGGATTGTAACTTGTGTAAGTGGGCTTGATCAGGTGCACAAAGGGCTGCCAAGCCGGCGGAACCGGCGCGCTCAGTTGGCCGCTTAGAAAAATGCGCGCCTGAAAATCAGGCATATTTTCATCCGCAGTGAGGGCATATTGATGAAATACCAACGACGTCCCCAGTGCGGTGATGCCGAAGGTAAGGCAGACGAGAGTGATAAGTACGAGGCGGGGCTTTATTTGCGTGAGACGTAAGGGCGCGGGGCGGCCGATTGCCACCCAGACTAATGTAGCGGCAGCAAGTGCAAGCACCACGAGGAGTCCGGCGAACTCATTTCTGGCGAAGAGAACAAAGAAGGCGTTGTACCAGTCGCGAGGGTCAGGATGGCTGATCCACTGGGTGCGAAGCCAGAGGCACAGAACAATTCCGCCGGTGGCCACACCGATAATGCCGCACAGGATTACTGCCAGGCTTCGGCACGGTCGCCCGCCGTCTACCTTCGGCGATGTAGCACGCTGAAGAGCATTGGGGTTTAGTTGGGACATCGAGGAGCGAGAGCCGAATAATCAGAGCAGCCTTTACGCCAATGCGACGCGCTGGATAGGTCGAGTAAGTTTGAGCGATGGCTTAGCACGGGAATTGCAGCAGCAATTCCGATGGAATTCGCTCCGGTAGGGACGCTCGGCGCCGCGCCTCTAGCGGCGAACCCGGGGGTGGCTACGTCGAAGAGCCGCGCTTCTAGATTCAGCACAGCGGCCTCGCGAGTTCTTCTTTTCCTTCTGGTACTCTTCATCGGGATTGTGGTGAGAGTTTACTGCTCGAGCGGATTCCGCGGCGTCGGATTCGACGAGCATGCCTACACCGTTTTCCTCACTGAAATCGAAAAAAGCGGCGCACTGAACTACGACCTGGTTATGCGCGTTTGCCTTGAACGACAGCAGCGTACGGCCGACGCAATCGTCCCAGCGACACGAGTAGGCTTTCTTCTGCCGGCATATGCCGTTGCGGAGGTGTTCCAAGTGTCACCATTCGTCGCGCTGCGATATCTGAATTGCGGGGCAGCGATACTCACGCTGCTGATAACGTTGGCTTTTAGTTACCGCGCACTCGGGATGGGAGCGATGCTAGGAATAGGATGCCTGATGGCTACTTCTCCCCTAGCTATTCACTTGAGCCAAAGAGCTCTGGTCGATGGTTACTTTAGTTTATGGGCAACGACAGCAGTATGGCTGGCGTGGGAAAATCTTCGTTGCCCTCGACACCTGGGCTGGCTTGCAGCCTATTTTGCCAGCCTTGTACTTCTCGTACTCACAAAGGAAAGCGCCGCCTTTGTCGTGGTCGGTTTGTGTGCTGTTCTACTGTGGTATGGTCTCCAGGGCTGTTGCCCGTGGCGTTTGTGGGTCGCTACAATGGCTGGCCCAGTAGTTGCGATTGCCGTCCTGGCGACATTGACGGGCGGAATAACTAAACTGGTGCAGTTCTACTACGTGTTCGAGAGCAAGTCCGGGCACAATATCTATTCCGTCATGGCACAGGATGGTCCGTGGTACCGTTACCTGATTGATTTCATATTACTATCGCCGCTAATCACGACATTTGCTTTAGGGGCTATCTTCCATCTACGACGATCGGTCGACACCGCTCTTGCCATATTCCTTGGGGCGAGCTTCGTCGTGATGTCGGCGGTGAGCCATGGAATGAGTCTGCGCTATGCGGCCTACTGGGAGTTACCGTTGTGCTGGCTGGCCTTTTTGCAGGTGGAACTACTTGCGGAAAAAGTACGGCGGAATTGGCGACCGTTCGCCATAGCCGGAATGGTCGTGTTGCTGAGCGCAACTAATCTTTGGCAGTACCAGCGTCTTTTTGTAGCTGGTGAGATATACGATCCTATATCGTTCCAGCTTGCTCGCGCTACTCACCTTATAAAGTAAGTACGCTAGTCGTGGTTTAGTTCCGTATTAAGCGTGGCGAACTCCGCCTGGCCGGGGGCAAGCTCGAGCGCGCGAGCTATCTCGCGGCGGGCGTCTTCGCGTTCGCCTTGCTCGAGCATGGCCTGGGCGAGCAGGTAGTGTGTTTTTGCGTTGCCTGGCTCAGCGGCTTCGGAGCGGGAGAGTAATGCGCGAGCCTCGTCTCCGTGACCCAGGTTAAGCTTGAGTACAGCAAGGTTATTCAATGCTCCGCGGTGATCAGCTTCGAGCGCGAGCGTCTCCTCGTACAAACTAGCCGCAAGGTTTGCATCTCCTCGTGCAAGTTCCAGATTCCCGAGCGCGAAGATTGTCTCGGCGTTATTCGGAACGTAGGCGTGCGCGAGCTCAAGGTCCTTTTGCGCGACATCGAGCTGGTTGGCTTCGAGGGCGAGCCGCCCTGAGTTATAGGGGTCGAGCGCCCAAAGCGCCCGATCACGTTGCGGCCATGAAACGATGACAGCGGCGCACATGGTCGCCGCGGCGTAGGCAAGACAGGGCTTGTACTTTGCGGAACGGATATTCTGCCACAGCGAAACCAACCCCAAGGCGGCGAAGATTAGCAGACCGGGAACGATGGGCAGCCGGTAGCGTTCGGTGATGAATACCGGCAGCAACGCGGCGCCGTAAAGTGCGACGGCGACCATGATCCAGCGCGACTGGCGTGCCGAGCGCCAGGCCAGGAGCAAGCCGGGCAATGCGAGCGACGCGGCGAGCCCAAAGTAAATGCCGGGAAACGTGATCGCATTCGCGCGTAACGTGGTGATGAAACTGAGGTCATCGTACTGAAAAGCGCTGACAAGGTTGCGCAGCTTTACGGCGAGAAGCTTCAGCCAGGCAATCGGATGTTGCTGAATGTAATCGCGCGCCCGCCCTGACCAGTAGCGCGACACCTCACCGCGCTTCAGCCGATGACCGGCGGCCTTCTCCGCTACCGTGATTGAATCGTGTAACATCGCCGCCTGACCCGCGCTCAAACCCGGCGGCAGGCGCGGATAGCCGTTCCCTTGTGGATTGTTACCGATCCAAAAGTTGATGCCGCTGTGGGCGGAGAGCAGCACATGATCGTGCGCGACAAAGTAGTTATGCATCCAGCAAGGCGACGTGCCAGCGGCGAGCCCGAGGAACAGTAAAGCCGCCGCCACGATGCCGCTCTTCACGCTTTGCCGATGTTTCTCTCGTCCAAACATTGCGCCGAACAGGAGCGGGACGAGCGACAGGATAGTAGCCACTGCGGTCGCGGTGATCCCGACCAGCAATCCCAAACCGAGCGCGGCATAACTACGCCGCGCGCTGTCATTTCGTATGATCCACCAAACAACAAACCAGAAAATAAAGACCGCCAGGCTGGTCGGCATGAGAATGGCGGCATAGGTTTGCGCCGGAACGAAAAAGGCCCAGCCCGAGGCCGCGATGAAGCCGGTGATGGCAGCGAGCCGCTTCCCCGTTGTGGCGAAAACCGATCTGCTGATCAGGTAAAGCAACGCGGCCGTGCCCGCGTCGGCAGCGCTCTGTAACGGTCCGGGCAGAAACGGATTGTAGCCGGCCACGCGATAAAGCGCTGCGAGCAGCCAGGCGTAGCCCGGCAGCCCATAGAAGGCGAGAGCGGTTGCGCCGTGTCCGGCGACGATGCGCCGGGCCCAATCATTGTAAAACTGCGTGTCGCCGCCTGATGGGAGGAGAAAAGGGGACGCGCTTAGCCGCGTCAGGACGACGAGACGAAGGAGCAAAACGCCGCCAAAAATCCAGAGAGCTGGGGATTGGTGAATTTGGCGCGCTTTTCTCGGAGGGGTCATGGCGGATGGAACTTGCTAGAAGCGAGAAGTGGGCCGGAGGGCAAAGCATTGAGGGGGCATTTACCCGCATCTTCTGGCAATTCTAAAAAGCCAGACCTATGGCACTGCGACTGCTTTTACATGCACCTGATCCGCGGCGAGTGCCACGGAGCGCAATAAAAACATTAATCAGAAACAGAAAGCATCCATGTTTAACCAATTACACAAACGCCGCGGGGGTTTCACCCTCGTGGAAATCATGATCGTAGTCGCGATCATCGCGCTGTTGGCCGCGATTGCGGTGCCCGGCTTCCTGCGTGCGCGTAAGCGCTCCCAAGCCAGCCGCATTCTCAACGACTTGCGCATGATCGATGCGGCCGTCGATCAGTACGCCATCGAGACAAACCGCACGACCGGAGCCCAGGTCGGTGTTGCCGATTGGACGAACTACCTGAAGAAAAACAGCCTGCTCTACAACAGCGGGAGAGACCTGCTGGGAAATGCGTACGGCACGCAGTACGTGGACTCGATTCCGAGCGTGAGTGCCGCCAGCTGGGCGGTTTTGTCCGACGTGGCCGGCACCGGCTTCTGGTCGCCTTACGGTCCGTAGTACGGAATCATGCCACTGCGTTCGCGTTTGCGATCGCACGAGCCAAATGGGCGTCCTTTCGTTCGAGTCGAGAGGACGCTCGTTTGCTTTAATCCCACGAGAGGTTCGTTGCCGCTTTTGAACGCTGCCATTGCACAACGCCGGGTGCGCGATCTCTCTGCGAAACCGTGGTTGCAATATTGCGCGCTGGCGCTCGCCGGCGTGATCGTCCACTTGCCGTCGCTTCAGGCAGACTTCGTTTGGGACGATGTTTACCTCGCGCGCGACAATCCCTTCATCAAAAGCCCGCTCCTCGCGCTGGAGGCGTTCCGTCACTACCTCTTTCTCGGCTCGACCTCCACCTACTATCGCCCGGTCCAGAACCTCTCTTACCTGCTCGATTACTACCTTTGGAATACCGATGCGGCAGGATTTCACTTAAGCAGTGTCTTGCTCCACGTGGCGGCGGGGTTGCTGCTCTTCCGGTTGCTCACCGTACTTTTCCGTCTAAATGCTCCAGGCTCGACCGGAGCGGAGAATTTCAACCCTCGTTTCGCCGCGTTTGTGGCGAGCGCAGTCTGGATGGTTCATCCGGTGCATTCCGCCGCGGTGGATTACGTCTCCGGCCGGGCGGACAGTCTCGCGTTCGCTTTCGCGGCCGCTGGGTGGTTGCTTTACCTGGAAGCGGGAAAAGCGCTGTCGAGCGCGCTGAAATCAGTGGTGTACTGCGGCGCGGCAGTGGCCGGGATGCTTGCGCTTTGCTCGCGCGAGATTGCCTGCGTATGGCTCGTCATTTTTCTCGTCCACACGCTCGCTTTCCCGGGCGCGCGGAGCCGGCAAAATAAAATCGCGACGCTTATCTGCACGTCGCTGCTGATCGGCGCGTACTCAGTCCTTCGGCAACTGCCGCCGTATGCCGGTAGCGGACCGGCAGTGGACAATTGGCCTGCACCAGTGCGCGCGATGCTGATGTTGCGTGCGCTGGGCGATTACGCGCGGCTGCTGGCGTGGCCGTCTAATTTGCACATGGAGCGCACGATTTTCGACGCAAGTACACTGCGAAACCAGATGAGCTGGCGTAGCGCCGCGGGAATCGAATATCTTTCGCTGCTCGGAGCAGCGTTTGCGATTTGCCTCGTACTCGGCTGCGTCAAAAGAGGTCCCGGGCAACGGCTGCGAATTCTTGGTGCGCTCTGGTTCTTTGCCGGGTTTCTGCCGATCTCAAATTTAGTACAGCTGAACGCGACCGTGGCGGAGCACTGGCTTTACCTGCCGAGCGTGGGCGCGCTGATTTTTCTCGCGGGATGCGCAGTCAAGCTACCGCGGCCTGCGCTGAAATTAGTACCGGTTGGCGCGCTCATTGCCGTACTCGGGCTCGGCGTGCGCAGCTTCATCCGCAGCACTGACTGGCACGATGAGGAAACATTTTTTACCCGGACGCTTGCGGCCGGTGGCCGTAGCGGGCGCGTGATGGTGAATCTCGCGCAGTGCTATGCGAACCGCGGTGCTTATGCGAAAGCGGAGGAAATGTGCCGGCGGATTCTGGCCATTGATCCGCATTACAGCGTCGCCCGCAACGATCTCGGGTACGCTCTTTCGCGCGAGGGAAAAACGGCGGAAGCGGAAGCGCTCTTCGCGCGCTCGGCCAGGGAGGCGCCAGTTTATGCCAAAGGTTATCCGCGTTCGTGGCTGGCGGCGCGCAACCTCGCGCAGTTGCGTCATAGTACGCACGATGATGCAGGAGCGCTGGCGGTGCTTGAGCAGGCGCGCCACGATTATCCTGACACGTGGGAATTGCTCAGCCTGGAATCCGAGCTCCTGCGCGAGAACAATCGGGCAACGGAGGCGCTGGCGCTGGTGCGCGAATTTGCCAAACGCAACTGGTGGCACCAGGGCGCCCGCCTGGCTGAGGGTGAGTTGTATGCGCAAACGGGCGATGTTTCGAACGCGGAACGCTCACTTAGTTTCGCCGCGCTGCTCGACGTGCACGATGTGCAAGCGCTCAACCTGCTGGCGCACATCTACGCCGGCGAAAGACGCTTCGACGACGCGCGTCGCGCACAGCTTCGCGCAATCGCGCGGCAGCCTGACAAACCGAGCCAGTACTTTCTGCTCGCCACGCTGCTGGAAGAGATGGGGCGAACGCGCGAAGCGCAGGTCACGCTGGCGAAAGTTTCCCACATGCGCGATCTGGCGCATGCCGTTGATTAACAGGCGCAACGCCGCGATTGAACTTGGCACATTCGGCTGGCAATCTGCCGTGTGCCTGTCCGCATCCTTCGCGATAAGCAAATCAAGCTTGCGCCGCTGCGGGGAAAAATGTGCGGCGTCATCGGCTTCGGCGCGCAAGGTCATGCCCATGCGTTGAACCTTCGCGACAGCGGATTCGATGTCGTGATCGGGCTGCATCGAGGAAGCCGGTCTCGCGCGCGGGCACGTGCGCGAGGTCTTCGCGTTATCGAAACTTCCGCGGCCGTTCGGCGGAGCGATATTGTCTTTCTCGCGTTGCCGGATACGAGCATGCCGCGGATTTTCGCGCGGCAGATTGCGCCCCATTTGCGCGCCGGCCAGGCGCTGCTCTTCGCGCACGGTTTCACCGTTGTGTACGGAACAGTGAGACCGCCGCCGGAATTGGACGTCATCATGGTCGCGCCGAAGGGTCTTGGGCCGATGGTGCGGCGCGAATTTATCTCAGGGCGTGGCGTTCCCGCCCTTGTCGCTGTGGCGCAGGATTTCAGCGGGGATGCGCGCGGGACAGCGCTGGCTTGGGCGAAGGCGATCGGCTGCGCGCGCGCCGGGATCATCGAGACGACGTTTCGCGAGGAAACAGAGACGGACATGTTTGGTGAACAGGCGGTACTTTGTGGGGGGGCGACGGCGCTGATCCGCCGCGGGTTCGACACTCTGGTGCGGGCCGGGTACGCGCCTGAGCTGGCGTACTTCGAATGCGTGCACGAATTGAAGTTCATCGTTGATTTGATCCACGAAGCGGGAATCGCGGGAATGCGTGACCTGATCTCCGATACGGCGAAGTGGGGAGATCTCACCGTCGGGCCCGCCATCGTGGACGAGCACGTCAGCCGCAACATGGCGAAGGCCCTGCGGAACATTCGCAGCGGAAAATTTGCCCGCGACTTTATCCGCGAGATGGAGAACGGGCGAAAGACTTATCGGCGCTTACTCGGGGCAGCTCGCAGCGAACCGATAGAAAAAACCGGGCGGCGGCTGCGTGCGCTGATGCGGAGAACAGATAAATAACCCGCCTCCCTCCCGCGCTCTGTGTGAGCGCGGGGCAGCAGCGCCGGATATTTGCCGGTGCTATTGGCCTCTGTTGTTCCCGATGATCTGCATCGGGACAGCAGTTGTCGGTATCGGTGTAGCGATGCGCTCGAACGGTTGGGGAATTGCCGAAGGCGAGATCATTACGTAGTACTGCTTCTTGGCAGCAGCCGGCGCGATGGCGGGTTGTGCTGTACGTTGAGCTTTGGCCTGCGCTCTGGCAGGCATGACTACGTTTTTGCTCGGATCTGAAGCAAAGGTCGATGCGCAAAATGCCAGCGTGACAAACGCCAGCGCGCACCGACTAACCCAACCGGTCAGGCGACGCAGCCTGCGCGGTGTTTTCATAACTGAAGTATGTAGATGATCCTTATCGATTGCAAACAAAATCGTCGGCGGTTTCGCCCTCTTTTTCAGGCAACAATTCGTCTAATCCTGCCAGAGAAAATGCTCGAGCCGCAGTTGGCTGAGGCGCGTTTTTGCTTCGTCGCTGCGCGGTCCATTTGCCGCCGCCAGTTTTTCGTAAACTGATGCCGCGGAATTCCACTTTTGATCTTCCTCGAGCAGGCGCGCGGCGTTGAAGCCGGCCTTGTAGTACCAGAAGAATTCGGGCTGTTTGCCTGGCGCCATATCGGTATCGAGGACGCGGTAAAAAGTGGCAAGCGCGCCGGCGCGATCCGTCTGTCTTTCCAGGCAAAGGGCTTTCTTGAACAGCGCCTGGTTTCGCCAGTCCGCGTTCGCCGCAGCTTCGTTCGCAAGCTGGTCGTAGAGAGCGACGGCACGCGCGAGATCGGCCGAATCCGCCTTCGCCTGCTCGACCAGGATGTCGGCTTTTCCGCAGAGCGCTTCGTCCTTCGCCGCAACGGGCGCGTCACCCTTCAGGACTTCGTCATACAGCACCTGTGCATCCTGCGGTTTGCGCAGTCGCCGCTCGATCGCTGCCTGTTCATTTCGCGCCGTCCAGCGCAGATCACCATCCATTTTCACCACTTGCGTCAGCAGCTCGAGCGCGCGCTCGAGTGAATGGCTCGTCATCGATGCCTCGGCCGATTGTCCGGCGAGAAAGAGCGCCTTTTCGGCGAGAGGAGATTGTGGGTTCTCCTGGGCGAGAATTTCAAACTGCGTCTGTGCGTTGGCGAAATCCTGACGGCGAAAATGCGTTTCCGCGAGCTTCATTCGTACTTCGCCGGCGAGACTCGACTGCGGGTACTCGTGGAGAAACTCGCTCGCGGAGCGGATTACGGCATCGCTATCACTGCCGCGGGCGTCAGCGAGCCAGATAGCGAGATACGCGCTCCGCTCTATCACCGCTGGCGAAGGATGCGCGTCGCGCGCCATCGCAAGTCCCTTGTCCGACTGCTCCAGCTTTGGCGGCGCAGCGTGAAACGCGAGCTCGGCTAGCGCGAGGTGCGCCTCCGCCACCCGCTGAGAGGTTGGGAATTGCCGCACAAAATCCTGGAGCAACGTCGCCGCGTTCTTTTCTCCCTTGCTCGCCGCCGTCAACGCCTGCTCGAGCGCCAGATCGGCCTGCGCATCTTTGTCGCCGCTGACCGCCAGCGCGCTCGCGCCTGCCTGTACTTGCGTCGTATTGCCGGCTTGCAGCCATGCCAGCGATGCATTGAGGATTGCATCGTTGGCCAGCCGGGTCGTTTTCACTCTGGTGAATCTCGCCGCTGCCTCTTCAAATCGGCGCGCGCCGTACATCGCCCGTCCCGCTTCGAAGTTTATTTGCGCTGCAATCTCAGCCCGCGGTGCAGCCTTTTCCGCCGCCGTGAGAATATCGAGCGCGGAGTTGAATCGGCCGCGATTAATCTCGATGCGCGCATATTGCAGAAGCGCCGGAGCGAGCGCGGGAGAATTTACCGCCGCTGTTCGCAGTGCCTCGAATTGCCGGAGTGCTTCGGCCTGGCGGCCAGTGCGCCAATCGAGCTGCGCCAAGTACCAGCGGGCAAATCCGCGCCGCGGCTGCGCCGGGTCCTGAATCCATCGCTCAAGCTCACCGCGGTTAGGCTTGCGTTCGTGGCGATAGATTTCATCGAGCTTCGCGAAAACTCGCTCCAGCTCAGGATCATTCGGGTGCCGGTCGATGTAATCTTCCAGGTAATCATCGCCGCTTTCCGGTGCGTTGATTTCCAGATGCGCATCTGCAATCGCGAAAAGCGCGGCGATACATGTTTCATGCGTTGTGCCCTCTGGTTTTTTGACGAGTGGTTCCAGCAACGAAATCGCTTTGTCCGGCCGGTGCTCGAGCATTTCCACGCGCGCCCGCAGAAATCGTTTTTGCCGCTTTTCCACTGTTCCCTTCGGTTGCGCGTGATCGAGCAGCCGCTTCGCGCCGAAAGCATCGCCTTTGCTGATGAGCAGTTCGGCCTCGCGCAGACGCGCCGCGTTTCCAACCCGCGCATCGTTAGCTACCACACGATACGCCGCGAGCGCTTCATCAGTGCGATTGAGCCCGCGCAACATCTCGGCGGATTGAAACGCGGCGAGAGTACGTTGCGGCGCGGAATTATCCGCTGCCACCTCGCGATAACTCGCGAGCGCGTCCTCAAACCGATCCAGCTTCGCCAGCGCCTCCGCGCGCAGAAACCTGGCTTCGCTCGATTGCGGCAGTGAATCGGCGATGCGCAGAGCCTCTGCTGGCCGTTGCGCCGCGATAAGCGCTTCGCCGAGCCGTTCCTTGGCTGTTGCCAGATTTGCGCCGCTCAAGTTCGGCAGGAGTGCTTGCAATTGTGACGCGGCCACTTCCGGTACTCCTTCGTCCAGCGGCTGCGCGGCCTCTCGGATCCGCGCGCTGGGATCGGCGGCGAGAGCTGTCGTCGTGAAAAGTACGAGCGCGATTACTGGGCAAGCGCGCCGGCTCCTGAGTACGAGCGGGCCGCGCCGTTGCCTCCGAGCATGCGGATTCATCTTAGCAGCGGCCGCAGAAACTTGCCGGTGTAACTGCCTGCGATGTGCGCGATCTGCTCCGGCGTGCCGGCGCCGATGATCTGTCCCCCGCGCTCGCCACCTTCCGGTCCCAGATCAATGATCCAATCGGCGCATTTGATCATCTCCAGGTTGTGCTCGATCACGACCAGCGTGTTACCCGCATCGCGCAACTTCATTAGTACGCGCAGCAGATTCTCAATGTCGGCGAAATGCAAACCGGTCGTTGGTTCATCCAGGATATAGAATGTGCGACCGGTCGCTTTCTTGGCCAGCTCGGTCGCGAGCTTCACGCGTTGCGCTTCACCGCCGCTCAAGGTGGTGCCGGCCTGTCCCAGCCGCAGATAACCGAGCCCGACATCGAGCAGCGCGTTCAGTTTATCCGAAACGCTCGGCACATTGCGAAAAAAACGCGCCGCTTCATCCACAGTCATATCGAGTACATCGGCGATGTTCTTGCCTTTGTAGGTGATCTCCAGCGTCTCGCGATTGTAACGGCGCCCATGGCAAACTTCGCATTCGACGTACACGTCAGGCAAAAAATGCATCTCGACTTTGATCAGCCCGCCGCCCTCGCAATTCTCGCACCGTCCACCTTTGACATTGAACGAGAATCGCCCCGCGTCATAGCCGCGCACGCGCGCCGCGGGCAGTTGCGCGAACAGCTCGCGGATGGGTGTGAACGCACCGGTGTACGTGATCGGGTTTGAGCGCGGTGTGCGGCCGATCGCGCTTTGGTCGATGACGATCGCCTTATCGATCTGCTCGACGCCGCGCAACCGTGCAAACGCGCCCGGTTTGTCCTTCGAGTTGTAGAAATGGCGGAACAACGCCCGCCGCAAAATATCGTCCACCAATGTGGATTTGCCGCTGCCGGAAACGCCCGTCACGCACGTGAAGCAACCGAGCGGAAATGATGCGGTGACATTTTTTAAATTGTTCTCGTTAGCTCCGGCGATCGTTAGCCAACCCGATGCGCGATCGGTATTCGGCTGCACGCGGTTTCGCGGCACCGCAATTTTCGCCCGGCCGGAAAGATAATCGGCCGTCTGCGAATTGGAGGCGTGAAGAACGTCTTCAAGTGTGCCTTGCGCCGCGATCTCGCCGCCGCGCGGTCCCGCGCCCGGCCCGAGGTCAATGATGTGATCCGCCGCGCGGATTGTCTCTTCATCATGCTCAACCACGATGACGGAATTGCCGAGATCGCGCAGCCGTTTCAGCGTGCCGAGCAGCCGCGCATTGTCCCGCTGGTGCAATCCGATGCTGGGCTCGTCCAGGACATAAAGTACACCTGCGAGCCCGGAGCCGATTTGCGTGGCAAGGCGAATGCGTTGCGCTTCCCCGCCGCTGAGCGTACCGCTCTCGCGATTCAGGGTAAGGTAGCCGAGCCCCACTTCCAGCAGGAACTCCAGTCGCGATTGAATCTCGCGCACAACTTCCGCGGCGATCTGTTGCTGCTGCTGCGTGAGTACGATGCCGCGAATGAAATCCGCGGCCGCTTCGATGGTGAGCTGGGTGAATTGATGAATGTTCAGCTCGACCGGTTCCGACTGGGGAGCGCACGCGCCTCGCGTGCTGGCAATGGCGCCCTCGCCATCGCGAGCTTCCTCGAGCGAGAGATGTTTCGGCGGGGCGCCGAAACCAGCACGCGAGGGCGCGTGCGCTCCCCAGAGTTCGCTCGGCAAGCGGCTACAGATTGTCACCGCTAGAATCTCAGGCCGGAGTCGCGCGCCTTGGCACGTCGTGCACGGCACGCGCGTCATGAATGAGCGAATCCGGTTGCGCGTGAACTCGCTCTCGGTTTGATCGTAGAGCCGCTGCATCTGCGGCACCAAACCCTCAAACGGTTTGCTCACCGCTTGCCGTTCGCCATTGCTCCCGAACTGCACCTCGATTGGTGTGTCACCCGTGCCGAAGTACAGCGCGTTTTTGAAATTCTCCGGCAACTCAGCAAACGGTGCGTCTTCATCCACGCCGAAATGTTTCACGAGCGCGTTTTGCAGCTTCCGATAATAAGCCTGCATGCGCTTCGGGCCGCGCCGCCACGGCGTCACCGCGCCTTCGGCGAGCGATTTTTGCGGCTCGGAAATCATCAGCTCGGGATCAATTACCGGCTGGGTGCCGAGCCCGTGACACCCCGGGCACGCCCCGAAGTGACTGTTGAACGAAAAATGTTTCGGCGTCAGCTCGCCCAGGCTGAAGCCGCTCTCCGCG
The DNA here is from genome assembly GCA_019244415.1 of Verrucomicrobiota bacterium. Classification (GTDB taxonomy): domain Bacteria; phylum Verrucomicrobiota; class Verrucomicrobiia; order Chthoniobacterales; family UBA10450; genus AV69. The sequence goes on from JAFASN010000112.1 coordinate 63,704, forward strand.
TCGCCGTACTCAGTCGAGTACCGCTCGGCGAGCCATCCATCTCGTGGCGCAGGCGTGCCGTTGGCAGCGTCGTGTGCTGAGAAGCGGGACGCCTGTCCCACGTCCCGCAGCACCAGGAGCTTATTTCCACCCCACTTCAGCGCGGTATCAACCGAGTCCGCCAGGCGGACGCGCACTCCGTCACGAATTACCAGCCGGTCAACCACCGCTTCGATGGTGTGTTTCTCGGCTTTCGCGAGCCGAATCGGCTCTGGCCGCCCAAGCTCGATGATCTCGCCGTCAATCCGCGCGCGAACGAAGCCTTCGCGCCGCAATTTCTCGACCACATCCCGGAATTCGCCCCGCTCATTTTCCACCAGGGGCGCGAGTACGACGATCTTTGTCTCCGCCGAATAGGCGAGAATCCCATCCACGATTTCCTGCGGCGTTTGCCGTACTAAGGGACGCCCGCTTGCCGGATCGTGAGGCTGCCCGACTGCCGAAAACAGAACGCGCAGGTAATCGTAGATTTCCGTGGTGGTCGCGATGGTGGACCTCGGGTTTGCTCCTGCGCTGCGCTGCTCGATGGCGATGGCGGGCGAAAGGCCTTCAATGAAATCCACGTCCGGCTTTTCCATCTGGTCCAGGAATTGCCGGGCGTAGGCGGAGAGGCTTTCCACATAGCGGCGCTGCCCTTCCGCATAAAGCGTATCAAAGGCCAGTGAGGACTTGCCCGAGCCACTTAACCCTGTGATTACGACCAGCTTCTCGCGGGGAATCTCCACGTGGAGATTCTTTAGATTATGCTGGCGCGCCCCACTGATTTTGATACTTTGGGCAGGCATTTGCGGACGACTGATGTAGAACCCATCAGTCAAGCACAAGGCTTGCTTTTCTCTAGTTAAATCGGACGCACATGACTGAAGAAGCCACCATCTCCCGCAGCGAGCTCGCGACGCTGCAATCGAAATTCAGCGAAGTAAAGCATTCCATCAATAACGCGCTCGCCGTCATGATGGCGCTCTCGGAAATGTCGCAGCGCCGGCCTGATTACGCCGAGAAACTCGCGACCACCGTACTCACAAAAGCGCCCCAGATCGTCTCCAGCTTGCAAGAATTCACGCAGGCTCTGGCCGAGAAAGCCGGCCCGCGCTCCGAAACGCTCCCCACCAGCGTGGCATAGTACGCCCGCTGATGTGTAGCCGTCGTCCTGTGGACCACGCAGCGAACGCCGCGCGGGAAGACGGCGGCCCTTGCTAATTGCTCCAGGCTGGACGTCGCTACAACAACGTGGCTCCTCGCGGCGGGCAAGGCATCGAGATTGAACGCAAGTTTCTTCTCAAACGGCTGCCGAAAAACCTCGAAAAGTACCGCCACCACGAGATCGAGCAGGGCTACCTCGCCGTGGAACGCCGAAGTGGTGTGCAGGTACGGCTGCGGCGCAAAGGCAGCGCGTTTTCCCTGAGCTGCAAGCGCGAGGGGAAAAAGGGACGCGAAGAGCGCGAGATCACACTCAGGGCTGCGCAATTTCGCGTACTCTGGCCGGCGACCGAAGGACGGCGTCTAAGTAAAATCCGCTACGAAGTTCCATGGAAGAGCTTCACGGTTGAGATCGATGTGTATCGCGGCCGGCACGAGGGCGTCATCGTAGCTGAAGTGGAGTTTGAGAGTGAGAAGAGTCGCGATGCTTTCGTCCCGCCGGAGTGGTTCGGGCGCGAGGTGACGGGGGAAGCACGGTACAGCAATGTTGTGCTGGCCCTGAGCTGAGCGTGTTTCGGACACATCACGCTCGTAATTCTTGCGTCGGAATGCGCTTACAGATTACGAAAAGGTAATCGAATTTTCCGTTGAATTTTTTTCGTGCGCTGGTAAAAACCCCGGCAGACCCCCGGGACGTTCTCAGAGCTGTCGAATAGCGACGAGGTGAGTACCACTGTCGCTGAACGACGACAGCGATAGGACACTCTGTGGGTCGCCATCCCCGAAGTGATTACAAGTTCATCATTTCCTAAACGAACTGCCCTCAGCCGGTCACTCCCGGCGGGGGCTTTTTCTTAGTCAGACCTCAAACCCTCTTATGCGCAAAAACACCCATTCCGAATCTGGCTTCTTTAACCCACGCGTCTTTGCCGCATTCCTTCTCTGCGCCGCTGGCGCATGGATGGGTATGCTGGCGTTCGCTGCCACACCCACAAGCGGCACGCTGACCGTAAGCAGCGCCACGGACAACTCGTCACCATCCGTCAGCTACTCGGCCGGACCATTCACCCAGCCGAATCCCTCGCCACTCGGCGCAGGCCAGCTCGATACCGGCCCACGTTGCGATAACACGAGCTTCAATTGCGACACCTATCACCTGACGGTCACATTGCCGACCGGCTACGTCGCGGCGCACCCTAATGCTGTCATTAAAGTGACGATGGGCTGGACTGATACCGGCACAGGCCAGTCAGATTACGACCTTTATATTTACAAGCTGCCGCGAACGGATTGCGCGAGTACGACTGGGACGGCGTCGCCTGATTGCACCTACACTGATGGCAACGAGTCGGCTGATTATCAGTCCGCCACGAGCAATAATCCCGAGGTGGCGACCATCACTCCGGCGGATGGGACGACGAACTACACTGTTCACATCGTGCCCTACACTCCCACCGGTGAAACGGTGAACGTCACCGCCCAGCTCTTCCCCGGCGCAGCGGCCAGCGGCGGCGGCGGCAATAACGGCAACTTCGGCGGCCCTGACGCGACGGCCGCGAACGTGCCGCGCTACATGAACTTCTACGCGCCGGACGGTACTTCGGCGCAGTCCGCATCCGGCGAATTCAACATCGGTTACAACCCGGCGACGCATCGCGTGATGATGATGAACCTGGGCCCGATCTGGCGTTTGACTCTTCCCGAGTATCTCGCGCAGGCCAAACCGGAATGCTGCGAAGCGTTCTGGGAAGACGTCGATAATGCGACCACCAACACTGGTCTCGATCCGATTCTGTGGACCGACCAAAATTCAGGGCGTACTTTCAGCTCGAACTCAACGGCAGGCGCGAACGTCGTTTACGGATACAGCGACAACGACGGCACGAGCTGGACTCCCGTTGGAGCGGCGTTGCCCAATGGCGGTGCTGACCACGAGACCATCGGCACCGGGCCGTATCCTTCTGGCCTGACCAGCTTTGGTAATACCGTGAACAAAGGTCACGCGGTGTACTATTGCTCGCAGGACATCGTCGGCCCGGCGGCCTGTTACCGTAGCGATACTCTCGGTGCTTCTTATGGCGCGAGCACGTTTGCCTACACCGGGCATGGTGCGCAGGGGTGTGGCGGACTGCACGGCCACATCCATATTGCTCCCGATGGCACCGTTTGGTTGCCGGTGAACCAGTGCAATGGACATCAGGGCGGCGTCTTTAGTACGGACGCGGGCACAACCTGGACCGAGTTCATCGTTCCGAATAATCTCGCGAGTGACGGAACGCCAACCGGCATCTCCCAGAGCAACGGCGCGGATCCGTCCATCGGCAACGATGCGAATAGCCGTATCTACTACGGTTACGTGAACAACCAGGCCAACGGCAATGAAGGCCATGCTCGCGTAGCGACTGGTACTTTGACCGGCTGCACCACGAACACTGTGACGCTAATTCGTAGCGGCTGTTCGATCAGCTGGGGCTCGGACATTGATCTCGGTACGACTCACGGCATCGTGAACGCGGCGGAAATTGAAGCTACTCAGGGCGGTGATGCAGGTCGCGCAGCCGTGGCGTTCCTCGGCACAAATCACAACGGCGATTATCAGTCCGGCGCCTTCCCTGGCGACTGGTATGCATTTATTGCGACCACCTACGACAACGGCAATACCTGGACGACTGTGAACGCCACGCCGAATGATCCGGTGCAACACGCCATCGGCATTTGGCAGCAGGGCGGCAGCGGCCAAAACGGTGATCGCAACCTGCTCGATTTCACCGAGATTACGATCGGCGACAAAGGACAGGTACTCTACGGCTACAGCGATGGCTGCGTGAGCAGCGGCTGTGTCAACAAGACCGCGCCTAACGACGGCGTCGCTTACATGCGCGTGGCTCGTCAGACTGGCGGGAAAACGATGTATGCTGCCTATGACGTAAGCGAGCCAATCGCGCCGAAAGCGCCGTGCTTGAGCGGTACTCGTGACGCTTCCGGTTCCTACCTCGAATGGAAAGTACCAGATAACGGCGGCTCGGATATCACTGCGTATCAGATCTACCGCAGCACCACTTCGGGCACGGAGACGTTGATCGCGACCTACAGCGTCAATAATAACAGCAAGGCAGAGTACGTGGATACGACGGCGGACCCGAACGTGCCGGTCTACTATTACAAAATCACGGCGGTGAACGGCCCGAAAGGCGCGGGAACTCTCTCCAATGAGATCGCGCTGAACGTGGTGATTCCGCCCACCCCACAGAGCCCGTGCATCCTGCCGGGTGTGACCGTACTCACCGATCCGACGGGCGATTCGACCAACCCGCTTGCAGGCACAGACCTGATCTCCGCCAGCGTGGCGCAGCCGTACTCGACCGATGGAAGCCAGAACATGGTGTTCACCATTGTAACTGCGCCCGATCCGAACGGCACCGCCTCGAAGGTTCCCGGTTCGGCCTGGTACTTGGCCATGAAGCTTGTGAACGGCTCGACCACCACTTACACCGGCGTTCGCATGGAAGGCGGCGCGACCCCGGCCTTCTATTACTATACGCCATCCGGAAACACCTCCGGCACTGTGGACGGCCGCTTTGTCGCCAGCAAAACAGCGACGACCGGCAGCTACAATCCGACCACCGGCATTATCACGATTAACGCCACCGCCAGCCAGCTTGGTCTGGCGACCGGCACTGTTATCCAGGGCTTTGTCGCCGGCTCAACTCAGACCACTGATGTCGCCGGCACAGGCGCGGGCGCGACGGAGGTTTGGGATTCAATGCCCGACAGCCTCGCCTTCACCAACACCTACACCGTGGTGGCGAATAACACTTGTGCCCCGCTGCAAAGCGTCGTGTCGCGCCGAAACCACGCGGGTCACATCTATGACATCACGTTGCCTGGAGTTGAACCGCGCAATGGTACTCAGCAGGTCGTGTTTAACTTCCTCCAGACCGTCACTGTGCCTGGCACCGTAACGGTCTCGCCTGCTGGGAGCGGCACGACCGCAATCGGCTCCGACGGCAAGTCAGTTGTGGTGACGCTTTCGGGGATTCCGAACGCATCGCGCAACACGATCACGCTAAACGGTGTCACCACCGGCGGCGCGGCACTGACCGGTCTGACTGGACAGCTCAACGTGCTTCTCGGCGATACTACCGGCGACGGAGTGGTGAATTCCGCCGACGTCAGCCAAACGAAGGCGCGCTCGGGCCAGGTACTCAGCGCGACGAACTTCCGCTCCGACGTGACGGTGGACGGCAACATCAACAGTGCGGACGTTTCGCTTGTGAAAGCGAAATCAGGTACTGCGCTGCCGTAAAATAGACAATCCAATGAGGCGCGCCCGCTCTCATCATCAGGAGCGGGCGCGCTAATTCTTACGCGAAGAACTATCGCTGATTGCGCGCGCGTTACCGCGAGTGGCGTCACGATTACCTGATTAACGTTTCAACCCTCAATCCAGCTAATCCCATGAAAAAATCCTTCCTCGCTTTTTCCTTCCTGCTTTTCGCGTTCGCGTCCGCCGGGTCGGCGCAAACTCTCACCCGGGCCGAAGAGTCTCTTCGGCTCCAGAGCGCCGCGCAAAACAATCACGCGGACGATGCCGCGGCCTCGATCACTCGCGATGCTGGCGACACGAACGGCCCTGAAGAGAGGGCGCGGCGTGGTCCGGAAGACACCGCACCGATTCTGACGCTGCCGCGGCTCACGATTCGGGCGCGTTCGGTGCCGGCGATTCGCTCATCGAGTACGAGTACAAATAAAAGTACGAGCGCCAGGCAGGCCTCGGTCACGCCTTCGCTCGCTATTACCCGGCCAGCATGGGCGCCGATTGGGCCGACGCCCATTCCGAACGGCCAGACTGATCCGGCGGATGCAAACGGAATCTCGCTAACGCAGAACCCGGTGAGCGGCCGCACCACAGCCGTCGCGATTCATCCGACAAACCCGAACATCACTTACGTCGGAACAGCCCAGGGCGGACTTTACCGCACGCTCGACGGCGGGAACACGTGGACGCAGTTGCTCGACAACGCAGCCACGAACGCAGTTGGCTCGGTGCGCATCGATCCAGTCGATCCGACGAAAGTAATCGTCGGAACCGGCGAAGGAAATTTCTCGGGTGACAGTTATATCGGCAAAGGCGTGTACCTGATCAGCGGCGCTGATGGCAGCTCGCCGGTACTGAACGGCCCGTTTAATTCGGATGGCGCGGGGCACGACGTGATCGCGAACCGTTGCGCGGTCGGCCTCGCGATCGACACCCAGAACGACAACAACGTATTCGTCGGCACGGTAACTGGCATCCAGGGCTTGTATGGCGTACTGCCCGGCAGTCTTCCGCGGCGCGGTTTGTTTCGCAGCACCAACTTTATGAGCGGCTCGCCCACGTGGCAGAAGCTCGCAGTCAAAGGCGAAGACGTGACGACGAGCGCGTCCGATTACCGCGTCACTGCTGTAGTCGTCGAGCCGGGTAATGCGAATAATCTGCTTTGCGCGATCGCGAGCCCGACCGGCGCGGCCGAAGCCGGAATTTACCGCAGCACAAACGCGCTCGCCGCCAACCCGACGTTTGCGAAAGTGTTCGACCTCTCGGATTCCACAAACTCCTCCTTCGCGCCCGTTCGCATGGCGATCCAGAAGAACGCGACCACTGGCGCGGTGACGGTGGTCGCATGCGCGGGTTACCTGAACAACACCACCTCGACCACTTACAACGAAGGTCGCGCCTATAAATCGACCGATGGCGGGCAGACATGGAACGAGATGACCGGCGCGCGCGGGTTCGCCGGCGGCCAGGGATTCTACAATCTCGGCATCGACATTGATCAGCAAAACCCGAACAACATCTACGTCGTCGGCACCCTGAGCGCGCAGACGCAAGCTGGCCAGGTGGACACGGGCGACAACGGCACGTTTATCTACACGCGTGACGGTGGCGCGACTTGGGCAGCGAACCCGTACGGGATGCACGTGGACAGCCACATGGTCGGGGTTTCCGCCTCAAATCCGCAGGTCATCTACACGGGCAACGACGGCGGCGTCTGGCGTTCGAACGATGCCGGTGCCTCGTGGAACGACGTGAACACGTCGACCTACAGCGCGACGCAGTTCCAGAGCGTGGCATTGCATCCGCACGACCGCTATTTCGCACTTGGCGGAACGCAGGACAACGGCACCGAGTTCATGAACGCCCTCGGCCAGTGGAAACGGGCCGACTTCGGTGACGGCGGTTTCGCGTTAATCGACCAAAGCGCGACGGACACCGAGAACGTCACGATGTATCACACGTACTACAACGCCAAACAGACGCTCATCGGCTTCGCTCGCGTGAAGAAAGCGAGTTGCGTGACGGAAGGGCAGTGGGCGTTCCGCGGCGCCGCGGTGGGTGTGCTCCCCGGCGGCAGTTTGCCAATCGTGTTGCCGGTAGTCGGCAGCACCGTGTGCGATGGCTCGAACGGGCAGGCGGCGAACGGCATTCTCCTCACCGATGACGTGAACTTCTATGCACCGATGGCGCTCGGGCCGCCGGTCACCGGTTCGCAAGGCGACGTACTCTATTTCGGAACGGACAAGCTTTATCGCTCGATCGACCAAGGCGACACCATGGTTCCGGTCAGCAGCGTACTCGAGCCGAACAGCACGGCGATTAACCCTGCTGACATCAAAATGCCCGGCGCGCCTGCGGTCGGTTTGCCGGCAAATACGCCGATTTCTGCGATCGCGATTTCGCCGCAGGACGACAACGTCCGACTCGTGGGCACGAACAGCGGTAATCTTTACGCCACCACGGTTGGCGGCCCGCTGATTATTGTCACCCAAACCGGGATGCCTGCGCAGCCCGTCGCGCGCGTGAAGATTGATCCGAACAACAAGACCACTGCATATGCGACGTTCGTCGGCAGCGGCTTTGGCGGAACGAACCACGTGTGGAAAACGACGAATCTTGGCCCTGCCGGAACGACCTGGACGGCGATGGGCAGCGGCTTGCCTGATAGCTCGGTCAACGGCTTCGTGATCGACCCGCGCAACTCGAATCACCTCTACGCCGGCACAGACAACGGCGTTTACAATTCCACCGACGGCGGCGCGACATGGTCGCAGTACGGGACAGGTTTGCCGCCGGTCGCAGTTTACGATCTCGGGATTCAGGATGACTTTCGAGTCTTGCGCGCCGCCACACATGGCCGCGGCTATTACGAAATTACGCCAGTGATCGGGCCTGTGGTTCCGGTGAGCGTCGTTTCGCGCAAACAGCACGGCACTGCGGGCGCGTTCGATGTTTCATTACCGTTGACCGGCAAGGAAGGTGTCGAGTGCCGTGTCGCTGGCCATCTGCCGAACGGCGCGACCGGCGACTTCCAGCTGGTCTTCACGTTCAGTGTTCCTGTGACATTTACCGGTGCTGCTGTGACGAGTGGAACGGGGACCGTCTCCGGCACGAGCGGCAGCGGAACGAACACAGTCATCGTGAATCTCAGCGGCGTAACTAACGACCAGCGCATTGTCGTCAGCCTGCTGGGCGTAAACGACGGGACTAGCCAGAGCAGTGTCGGCGTGCCAATGGGTGTGCTGCTGGGCGATACGACGGGCGATGCCACCGTAAACTCCGCTGACGTGAGTCAGACGAAATCACGCTCGGGCCAGGCCGTGAGTACGGCGAATTTCCGTTCCGACGTTACCGCCGATGGAAATATCAACAGCGCCGACATCTCGCTTGTGAAAGCGAAATCCGGTACTGCACTTCCGTAAGACGATTCCCATCGTTGACGTGCCGCGCCCGCTCGGTGTGACCAGAGCGGGCGCGTTCGTTTTGGAGAAGCGGGACTGCTGTCTGAGTACGTGGAGCGAAAGTACGGGGAGCGGATAGATCTGGGGAATAGCTGGTACTCGGCAGCTTTTTTCCTCGAGAGCGCCAAGTACTCTACTCGACGCGCGGTTCCTCGACCAGCTTGCCTATCGTGAGTTCCAGCTTGTGCAGATCCACTGGCTTGGTCAGGTGGGCGTCAAAACCCGCTTCGAGCGCGCGATCCACATCACTCGACATACCGAAGCCGGTCAGGGCCACTGCTGGCACGCTGCTTTTCTGCCGCACAGCTTTGATCAGATCGTAGCCGGTGCCGTCCGGCAGTCCGACGTCACACAAGAAGAGGTCGAAACGCTGCCGCTCGATCGCATCCAGCGCCGCTGCCACAGTACCGGCGATTTGTACTTCATGGCCGCGCATCCGCAACACTCGCGTGAGCGCCGTCGCGGTATCGACATGATCTTCCACCAGCAAGATCGCGAGATTGCGCACGGGCGCCGTCACCTGCCGTAATGCTGGGCGTGGGGCAGTGATTTCGTTTACCCAATCCAGCGCGACGAAGAACGTCGAACCCCGCCCGCGCCCTTCGCTCTCGGCCGTGAGCGTTCCGCCCATGAGTTCAACCAGCGCGCGCGAAATGGCCATACCGAGGCCGAGTCCACCATAGCGGATGCTGCGGGCGCGATCGGCCTGCTCGAAGGGAAGGAACAACCTGGCAATTGTCTCGGGCGTCATCCCAATGCCGCTGTCGCTGATGGCAATGACGACACGACGCCCGTCATTGCGAGTGCGGATGACAATCTCCCCGCCCGCATCGGTAAAATTGATGGCGTTGCGCACAATGTTCCAGAGCACCTGTTGCAATCGGCCCGCATCGGTATTCACAAAATGCCGCTCCGCCTCGAGTGCGACGCTGATGTGAAGCCGCTTGCCTTCTGCTTCGCTGCGCGTGATCTCGAGCAGCATCTGGATCAGCTCGTGCACGTCGAGCACTTCGGGTGAGAAGGAGAGAACGCCGCGGGCCACGCGTGTCAGGTCGAGCAGGTCATCGATGATGCGCGCTTCGAGCTCCACGTTGCGGCGCAGCATTTGCAGGTCTGACCGGAGGCGCTCCGGTACTTCGCGCGTCATTTCCCACACGTTCAGCGTCGCCAGTACCGGAGTGAGCGGCGTACGCAATTCATGGGAAAGCATGGCGAGGAATTTGTCCTTGGCCTCGCTTGCTGCTTCGGCCGCTTCTTTGGCCTCGCGCAATTCCCGTTGCGCGCGCTTGTGCTCGGAGAAATCGCGAAACACAAGTACGACGCCCTCCAGTTCGCCCTGCTCCCCGCGAATCGGTGCGCCGCTGTCGTCGATAGGAACCTCGCTGCCGTCGCGCCGGACAAGCAATGTGTGATTCGCCAGTCCCACGATCACGCCGTGCCGGATCACTTTCTCGACCGGATCATCCACCGGTTCGCGTGTTTGCTCATTGACGATGCGGAAGACGTCTTTCACCGGACGGTGACGCGCTTCGGCCAGAGGCCAGCCGGTAAGCGATTCGGCCACGCCGTTCATAAAAGTGATGGCGCCTTTCGCGTTCGTCACGATGACGCAGTCGCCGATGCTGGCCAGGGTGGTCGAAAGCAATCCGCGCTGGTGCTGTTCCTGAAGCACTGCGGCGTCACGCTCGACGAGAGCACGGCGGATTCGCAGAAAACCCCAGAGCAGCACCAGCACATTCAGCAGATCGGTGGCGGCAAAAATGATTGTGCGCGCAAGCGTCGCCCGGTCGCTGCGGCGCCCTTCATCCTGCAATGCATGTTCCTGGTCGGCCTTCAGCCGAGCGAGTATGTCGCGAATGCGATCCATCGCCTGTTTGCCAGTGCCGCCGATGATCTTTGGAAGCGCGGCTCCCATTCCGCTCTGGCGGCGCAGCGCGATGGTTTGCCGCAGCTCGGCCATTTTCTCGTGCACAGCGTCGTTCAGCCGGGTTACGTCGGCAGGGGCGAGCCCCAGCCAGCTCATCTTTCGCAACTCAGCCATGTCGTTCTCGAGGCGGTACTCAGCCGCGTTAAATGGCTCGAGGTAATTCTCGTCGCCGGTGAGGATGTAGCCCCGTTGTCCCGTTTCGGCGTCCTGCAAGGTGAGCAGCAGATCATCCAACCGCGAAATGCCCTGCCGGCGCTGTTGCTCGTTTTGATGCAAATGACCGACGCGGTTTCCGGCCGAGTAAGTGACGAATGTCGAGCCGATCACGACAGCGGCCGTAATGGCGTAAACGGTTGCCGTGGTGCGCATCGCCTGGGAAATCGCAAAGCTGCGCGAGAATGCAATTTCTGGCAAGCAAACGCCGCGGGTCTCGCGGCTGCGTTAGCCAATGTCGCCGCATCGAGTACAATCGCGCTGAACAATGAAGAACCGCAAACGGGCGACCAATCTGACGCTTCTGGGCCGCAGTAGCGCGCGCCTTCCCTCCTCGCCCGCCGAAGCGAAGCTCGAAACGTTCCCTAATCCGGCGCGGCGCTCCTATCGCATTCACTTCGAAACAGGTGATTTCACCTCACTGTGTCCCGTGACTGGTCAGGCCGACTTCGCCCGCATCAGCATTGAGTACGTGCCCGAGAAGCTTTGCGTCGAATCGAAGTCACTGAAGTTTTATCTCTCCTCGTTCCGGAATGAAGGAGCGTTCAACGAGGCGATCACCAATCGGATTCTTGATGATTTTCTCCGCGCCTGTGCCCCGCGCGAAGCAGTTGTCACCGCGGCATTTGCCGCCCGCGGCGGAATTGCCTTGACGGTGTGCGCGAGTTTTCCTGCCGAACACGACGGCGGGCACAATGGCCGCTGATCCGGCTGTCGTCTTGCTTAGCGGCGGTCTCGATTCGGCCACCACGCTCGCTATCGCGAAACAGCAGGGTTATTCCGCCTACGCGCTTTCGTTTGAGTACGGGCAACGCCATCGCATCGAGATCGGCGCCGCCAGAGCCGTCGCGCGGCAGCTTGGCGCCGCTGAACATCGCATCGTGGTAATTGATCTGCGCGGCTTTGGCGGCTCAGCCTTGACCGACGACATCGCGCTCCCGCGTACTCACGGCGAGCGACTTGAAATCGAGCCTGGGAACGCGATTCCGATAACCTATGTGCCGGCGCGTAACACCATTTTCCTCGGCTACGCGCTCGCCTGGGCCGAGGTGCTCGGGGCACGCGACATTTTCATCGGCGTGAATGCCGTCGATTACAGCGGTTACCCAGATTGCCGGCCGCAGTTCATCGCCCAATTTCAGCGGCTGGCCAATCTCGCCACCAAAGCGGGAGTTTGCGGCGCGTCGTTCCACATTCACGCGCCTCTGATTGAACTCACCAAGGCGCAGATTATTCGAAGGGGCGCTGAGCTGGGCGTCGATTTCTCACTCACCCACAGCTGCTACGATCCGGCTGAGAACGGCGCCGCTTGTGGTGAATGCGACGCCTGTTTGCTGCGCGCGAAAGGCTTCGCTGAAGCAGGCATTCCGGATCCGGCAGGATTTTGACTCGCAGACATCTAAGGAAAGCAGGAAATGAATTGTTTGTTTCTGTGTTCCTGCCTTCGAGTTGTTCAATCGCACAGTCGCATCAGCGTCTAAGCAACGGGTGCTGCTTTGGGTTGCGATGATGGGTCCCGTGCTGCTGGTTCTCCTGCTTTCCTCTTTTCCTGATTCGCCACTTCCCGTTTGTTTCCTGCGTTCCTGCTTTCCTGAGAGGTTCTTCACTCCGTTAGCCCCGGGATGTGGGCGTAACCGACGAACCGCGGATGCGGCTTACCGTCGTCGGTTTTCTCCGCGTGCGGCATTTTGAAGTCGAACACGCTCACTCCAAACCGCTGCTGGTTTTCGTAAGTACGGCCGTCACTGGCGCCGACCATCACGCGTGCGCCGTTTTTCTTCTCGCGGCCGAGATAGATCATGGCGTGCGTGATCGGTGGGTCGCGATCGATCGCGTAAGTACCGGTCCAGAAAAGGAGGTCGCCCGGGCGCAAATTATCCAGCTCGAATGAGTCGTCCCGCCGGCTGACGACCGGCTCGAACGTTCCAGCGCGGCGTAGCCAGTTGTACTGTCCCGCGGAATCCCGCGGCACCTGTCCCAACCCATTTTGCGTGAGAACGAAGTACACGAAGCCCGAGCAATCCATGCCGCCGTTTGCTGGGTCGGCCGAGCCGTACTTGTAATCGAGGTTGCGCGTCGTTAGCTCGAGCGCGGAGGTGAGCAGTTTCTGTACTTTCGCCGGGTACTTGTCAAAGTCGCGGATCGCCTCGGGTGTCAGGCTGGCGTTCGGCACACCCTGTTTGCTTGATCGTGAGGGAGAAACCCGCGCCGTCGGTTCCGGAGTTTCGGCCGGCGTTGGCGTCTCACTCGGCTCGGGAGTCGGTGCCGATTTCTTCCGCGCGTGCGACGACGACGCGGGCGAAGTCTCTGCTTCAGGAGCGGGGGATGACTTCTTCTTCTTGTGCGGAGATGCGCTCGGAGAAGGCGAGCTTTCCCGTTTGCTTGAATGCTTTTTCCGGTGCGGAGTCGCCGTAGGCGTGGCGAAAATTTCTTTCAACCGCTCACCGACACTTTGCGCTTCCACTGACGCGTTCGCAGCCACTGCCGCGGCAACAATGATGACGCGCACAACCGCATTCATGCGACGGAATCTTACGCCGCCAGCTCCTTCAGCACCGCCTTGTTGATGCGAATGCCGGCATCGAGATTCTCGAGCGGGAAGTTTTCGTTGGGCGAGTGCGCCCGGCAATCCGGCAGGGCCAGTCCCAGGAGCAGGGTTTCCACGCCGAGAATGTCGCGGAACTGCGAAACGATTGGGATGCTGCCGCCTTCCCGGATCAACACAGCATCGCGAGCAAATGCGTCCCGCATCGCCCGTTGCGCGGCGCAGCCGAACTGCGAGTACGGATCAGTTAAGTACCATGGGCCGCTGTGCCCCGGCGTCATTTCTAACCTTATGGACGGCGGGCAATTCTTCCGCAGATGTTCCTCGGCCAGCGCGGTGATTTTTTCACCATCCTGGTTCGGCACGAGCCGGAATGTCAGCTTCGCCATCGCTTCGCGCCCGATGACTGTCTTCGTGCCCTGGCCCTGATAGCCGCCGCCCATCCCGTTAATCTCCGCCGTCGGTCGCGCCCATATCCGCTCGAGCGTGCTGAACCCTCTTTCGCCAAATAATTCCGGCACGCCCGTCTCCTTCAAGAGTTCCGCCTCCGGGTTCACCGGTAATTTGCTCCACATCTCGCGCTCCCATTCCTGGAGCGGCAGGACGTCGTCGTAAAAACCAGCGATGGTGATGCGCCCATTGGTATCGTGCAACGATGCGAGCAGCCGGGACATCGCCGCCAGCGGGTTCATCACCGCGCCACCGTAAATGCCCGAGTGCAGATCCATCTTGGGGCCGGTGACTTTCAACTCCAGCGCTGCTACTCCGCGCAACCCATAGGAGATCGTCGGCACGCCGCGCGCGATCATCCCAGTGTCTGAGACCATCACCACGTCGCACTTCAGGGCGTCGCGATTTTGCGCGAGAAAATTTCCCAGATTCCCGCTGCCAATTTCCTCTTCGCCTTCCACGACGAGATGCACATTGACGGGGAGATCGCCGTTGGCTTCCATCTGCTCCTCGATGCCAAGAATATGTGAAAGGATCTGCCCTTTGTTATCGGTCGCACCGCGGGCGAAAACGTAGCCATCGTGCAGCACCGGCTCGAATGGCGGCGAATCCCATAGCTCGAGCGGATCGGGCGGTTGCACGTCATAATGGCCGTAGATCAGCACCGTGCGGCGGCCAGGCTTTTGCTCGTTATGCGCCCAAACAACAGGATGCCCCGGCGTCGGATGAAGCTTTGCCGTTAAGCCAATACGCGTCAGCTTTTCCACCAGCCAATGACCGCATTCAGTCAGTCTGGCCGAGTACGAATCGTCGGTCGAGACGCTGGGAAAGCGGAGAAACTGATAGAAATCTTCCAGGTGAGATGCGCGCATGGGCGCACGTTAGCTGCCCGGCCGCTCCTTGTCATGCATCGGCATGCGGCGCTCACGAATATTGTCGGCAACCGCAGTTTTGCTTTGGGTCATCGTCGTTTTGTCCAAGTACTAAACTCCGGGGTGCTCCTGCGGCGCTAAGAAGTAGACTTTCTCCCTTCCTCCCGGAATGAGGAAAGCTTTATCGACGCGGTAACGAGCGAACAAGTCATCCAGCATTTGCTCGGTGAAACGCTGGGGCTGTTCGCCGCCCGGGCCGCCGGAAGCGGCGATGGCAACCCTCCGCACCAGAGCCGACCGGCTACTCGACAAGTTCCTGACCGGCTCCGCGATGATTACTCCTTTGCGCGCTGCCGCCAGCATGCGGTCAATCAACAGCGATGGATCAGGAAGAAAGTACGCGAGCGAACCTTGCATGACCACGTAGTCTGCCGCGGGCAACGACTCGCCCGCAGTAGATATGCGCTGAAGTATCCCGTGTCCGCCAAGCTGTTTCACCCGCGCGATAAATCGTTCGCTCCCGTCTATGCCAGTGTAGGTAATGTGCTTGCGGGAAAGATGTCGCTCATAAAGTACCGCGGGCCCGCAACATAAATCAACAACCGAGGAGCCAGCTGGAATCAAGTCTGCCACCGATTCGCCTCTACAGGCGTAATGCCGGCCGTAGAGAAGCCGCATCACGCAGTTGTACAGAATTCGATTCCGATAAATTAGCTTCGACTTCACTAAGAAGTAACTGGCTCGAACTCGTGCAAGACCGCGACTACCCGCGCGAGCTCGTGCTCAGTGAGGCCAGTGTAGAACGGCAGCCGCAACAGCCGTTCGCTCATCTCTTCTACTACTGGGCAGGTCCCCTGCCGGCCACCGAAACGCTTGCCCATTGGCGATGTATGCAGGGGCACGTAGTGAAATGCGCTTTCAATCTCGTGAGCGGCTAAGTGCTGCATCAGCCGAGTACGTTGCTCAGCGTCAGGCAGTACGAGATAGAAAAGGTGATAGGGATTACTGCAATGATTCGGAATAATAGGTAACCGGATCTGGCTTTCATTCGCCCACTGCTCCAGGTTATCGTAGTAGTAGTTCCAAGTCGCCTGCCGCTGCCGCGTAATCTCTTCGCGCCTTTCCAATTGAGCGAATAGATAGGCGGCCAGCAAATCGGACAGGAGAAAGCTGGAGCCAAGACTCACCCAGGTATACTTTTCCACCTGACCGCGCATAAATCGAAGACGATCGGTGCCTTTCTCCCATGCCAGCTCGGCTTTCGGGATGTAAGACGCATCGTTAATCAATAACGCGCCGCCTTCGCCGCAGGTAAAATTCTTAGTCCCATGAAAACTCTGCGTGCCCATGCAGCCAAGACTTCCGAGTTGTCGTCCCTTGTAGGTGGCAAAAAGCCCATGCGCGTTATCTTCGATCACCGGAACTCCATGGCGTTCCGCTATCTCGTTGATAGAGTCCATCTCGCAGGCGATGCCAGCATAATGCATGGCGACAATGGCTTTAGTACGTCTGGTAATTAGCGGCTCGAGTTTTGCCTCGTCCATGTTCAACGTGTCTGGCCGGCTGTCGGCGAAAACCGGCCGGGCGCCGCGCAGGGCAAACGCGTTGGCTGACGAGACAAAGCTAAAAGAAGGCACGATGACTTCGTCACCCGGCGCGAGCGAAATAAGTAATGCTGCTAGTTCGAGAGCGGAGGTACAGGAGGTGGTGAGGAAAACGCGTGCCGAGCCAAGTTGCCGCTGAAGCAGCTGCTGACATCGGGCGGTAAAATCGCCGCCCCCAGAAACATTTCCCGCGCGCGCTGCACTCGAGACGTAGTCGGGCTCATTGCCCAGAAAGGTAGGTTTATTGAAAGCAACTCTCACGCGCCGTGGCCACGTGTGTCATCGCGTGGCTGCGTCTGGTATATCCTGCGGATGACTGTATAAGGCCTGTTTTTCACCTCGACAAAGATCACCGCCAGATAAGTAGCGATGATGCCGAGGCAAAACAGCATGATTCCTCCCAGCAACCAGACTGACACAATCAGCGATGTCCATCCCGTAGGAGCAATACCATAGATGAAGTATTCGATTACCTGCCAGACAACATACAACGCGCTGATTAGCGTCATGATCAAGCCGAGATACGCAATGTAGCGCAATGGTTTGCTGCTAAACGCGGTAATCGCGTACACCGCTACCGCTAGTCTTCGCCTGAAGGTGTAGGTAGTTGTGCCCTTATAGGGCTGCTTCCGCACCGGAACTGCGACTTGCTCAAACCCGGTCAGCTCCCACAAACCGATAACATTCGATAGATGCTCACGGAAGCGGATCAGCTCGTCCACATAGCGCCGCGACATTAATCGCGCCGTGAGTGTATCAGGTGGGATCGAGTAATCTGACAGTCGGGCAAAGACCCAGTAGAACAATCGTGCCAGCATTCGCGTCACCCATGGCCCATGCCGGGGCGATTGCACGCCGTAAACGACATCCGCGTGGCTCGTCTTAAGAACCTCGTAAAACTTGCCAAGTAGCTCCGGCGGTTCTTCCAGGTCCACGTCAATCAAGAAGACGAGCTGGCCGGTACTATGCTGCAACCCAGTCATAATCGCTTTGTGATGACCGAAATTGCGTGATAAATCGATAACGCGTACTTTCTTGTCGTGCTCTTGCAGAGCGACGGCCCGATCGAGGGAATCGTCAGTAGAGCCATCATTAACAAAGATCAACTCGCTCTGCGGCATTATCTTCGCCATCTCGCTGCTGATCCTGCGATAGAACTCTTCGACATACGGCGCTGACTGGTACAACGTCGTCACGACCGATAGCTTCATGGCGATGAGTATGGCGACTCAGATGCGGCAAACATGAATAATCTACCCGCGTTCCTTTCTTCAAAGAAACTAGCCGGAGCAGTCATCGCAATCATGCTTTTGTCCGTGGCTGTTCCCACCGTATTCCATAACTTGAATCCAGAAAAAGATACCGAAGACTTCGCGCCTGTTTACAAAGCTGCCGAGTTAATGCGGCAGGGCAAGGACATGTACTCAGGCACGCGAGGTCTGTATATTTACCCGCCATTTCTCGCCCTGTTATTCCAGCCGTTGACCGCTTTGCCGGAACGCCCCGCCGCCGCTGTCTGGACGATATTGAGCGCGGCCATTTTCGCCGCCGCTGTGCTCATTGTCGCGACAAAGGCGATCGAGGCGTGGAGTACGTTCTCGCGTGCCCCTGATTTGCGCTGGAGCATCGTTGCCCTGGCGCTGTTGCTTAGTCTGGAAAAAATTAATGCGGATCTGAAGCTCGGGCAGACCGATTGTCTCATCCTGCTGGGCTTTGCCTGCGCCTTGCGCTGGATGCAACGGAAACCTCTCGCCGCGGGAATAGCGATTGGCGCGATCGCGAGCATCAAGTACGTATCGTTGATCTTCGTTCCGTACTTTGTCCTGAAGCGGAATTACAAGGCCGCGGCCGCTTCTCTCGGCTCGTTTTTCTTCCTAAACTTGTTGCCGATTTGCCAGGTCGGGATGCAGCGCGGCACTCGTTACCTCCTTTCTGCTACTGCCGCTCTTTCGAAAATGGCGGAAGTCGGCGGCCGAGTACGAGCAAAGATTCCGCGCATCACATGGGAACGCTCCGTTTCCGTTACCTCGGCCGTCAGTAAGCTGGGACGACAGCATGACCTTCCGAGGGTGCTTACCTTGGGTCTCGTGTTTGCATGCTTCTGTATTGTGCTGACCCTTATTGTAATGATCAGCCGGCGCGAAGGTCTTCCGCTTTTTGCATTTACAAAGCCGGAGAATTCCCGCGCTGACCTCACGGTCTGCCTTGAGTGGTCGAGCCTTGTCGTCTTCGCCCTAGTCTTCAGTCCGCAAGCCGCCGCTAGACATTTCGTCGTCTTTTGTGGCATTTACGCTGTCGCCCTCGCGCTCGCATTCGCTCAGCTTGACTCGGCGAAACGCCGGCTGCTTCTCATCGCGAGCGTTCTTGTTTCACTTGGAGTTTCGTTTCCCCCACAGGGGATCGGCATTGATAAGGTGCTTAACGTCTGGCGCGCTGTTGCTGGCCCAAGTATCTGCGCAACAGTGCTGCTCCTATTGATAGTTCACTTCGGCGCCAGCTTGAGTACGGCAGAGCGGGAGCACGGTTCTTCGTAAGGCTCTTCAGCGGCTACTTATCCGGGGTGCGCGCGTAGCACGCAAGACCTGGATACTTTGATAGCAAAGTACGCACTTCTTCTTCGGCGTGGTGATAAGCGCCCCAGACTACCGCCATCCAGTCATCGATCGCTCTGTCGCGTTCCGGTCCCGGCGGTCGAGCGATAATGTCGATTACACTTATCCGGCCGCGATCCGCGGGCAGGTGAAAGTTGGGCCAGGCTTGCTTTCGCCTGGCCAGGTACTGATGCGCCCGCTGAACTTCTCTTCCGGTAAACCGTTTCACCTGGTGAAGGTACAGCCCGACCAGCGCAAAAGTTAGTTTGATTGGCTTCGTGTGCTCGTCAGCTGTTTGAGCGGCGAACGCATCAACGGCGTATTGGTGAATAAATGCCGGATCGCGGTGGGTTACAGTATAGCAGATTAGCTCATCGAAAGCTTCTCGTTCAGTCATAGATTTCGTCTGCCGGAGACGGCTGCCGCTGAGGAGTTCCCTTACTTTTCTGTAATGCTCCGAAAGATTTCCTGAAAAGTTCCCGCCGAATCTGGGTTTAATTGCGATAATGCTCGGTAGGCCGAACGCCGCCACTTGCTTATGAAAACACGCTCATCGAATCCACGCTCTGCTTTCGCCATTCTCCGGCTGATTCTCGGAATTACTCTTGGCTGCGCTGGGATAGTCATCGCACTCATTAGCTTCTTTGCGCCCTCACTTTCGGCTCAGGGACCGAGCGTAGCGGTGCAGAGGGAGACACCGAAATCCGGCGCATCCTACAAAAACGATGTTTCACCCGCATTGCGAACTCTACCGCCCTGGCGAGAGAGTGACCGCAAAACCGAGCACGAAGCGAACGAGAACCCTAAAATTCCGTACCGACATCGCGATGAAGCAGATCCGGTGATTCAAACGCGGCATGTTTCCTCCTCCTCCTCTTCAATCGGTGCTTCGCCGAATGTCGCAGCAACTCTCCTGAACTTCGACGGCATTCCTTACCCTGGCGTGGGATGTAATTGCGCGCCGCCAGATACAAACGGCGCTGTCGGCCGTACTCAATACGTGCAGATCGTCAATGAAGCCTACGAGGTTTTTGATAAGGCGACCGGCAACGTTGTCCTGGGTCCGAATAGCATTTCATCGATTTGGACGGGCTTTGGCGGTGCCTGCGAGAATTATGGCAACGGCGATCCAGTAATCCTTTACGATCAAATCGCTGATCGATGGGTGGTCACGCAGTTTGCAACGGCCACCGGCAGCGGCCCAATTACTGACGAATGTGTCGCCGTTTCAACTTCAGGCGATGCTACCGGCAGCTACTACCGCTACGGATTTCACCTCGGCTCGAACTTCTACGACTACCCGCACCTGAGTGTTTGGCCGGACGGGTACTACATGAGCATGAACGTGTTCAACTCCAGCGGAAGCTCCTATCTCGGCCCGCAGGCATTTGCTTTCGACCGCTCCAGCATGCTGGCCGGACAGGCAGCTACATTTGTTAGTCCGGTGGGACCACTCGGCAGCACAGTGGACCCATTTTTGCCGGCTGATCTGGACGGCACGACCATGCCGCCAAGCGGCGCTCCGGCCACGTTTGTCGGGTTCCCAGGCCAGTCTAGCAATCCGAACTACACCACGTATCACTTCCATGCGGACTTTGCCACGCCGGCGAACTCCACCTTTAGTACGTTCGCCACACCTGCGGCAGCAGGCTTCACGGCGCTTTGCCCAAGCACGCGGGCGTGTGTTCCAGAAGCTGGTGTCGCGTCCTCGGGTTACGTCGATGGCATTGGTGACCGTCTTATGTTTCGTCTCGCCTATCGCAACTTCGGCGACCACGAAGCGGTGGTGGGTAATTACACGGTGAGCGCGAATGGCGTAGCTGGCGTGCGCTGGTTCGAGTTGCGCAATGTCACCTCCGGGCCTGTGACAGTTTACCAGGAGAGCACTTATCAGCCTGATTCGACCTGGCGCTGGATGGGTAGCGCTGCCATGGATGGGCAGGGGAATCTTGCGATAGGTTTTAGTGCTTCGAGCTCCAGCATTAATCCACAGATCCGCTATGCCGCGCGGCTCGCTTCGGATCCGCCGAACGTACTTACTCAGGGCGAAGCTCACCTTTTTGACGGCACCGGCAGCCAAAGTGGTACCGGTAATCGCTGGGGCGACTACTCCGCGCTGGTTATTGATCCAGTGGATGACACCACATTCTGGTACACGAACGAATACTACTCCAGCACCGCCACCTACAACTGGCGGACGCGTATCGGCAGCTTCAAGATCGCTTCGGCAAGTACGCCTACACCGACTCCAACAGCAACACCAACACCGACACCGACACCGACACCGACACCTACACCAACGCCAACAGCTACGCCGACTGCGACACCCACAGCTACGCCGACGCCTACGCCTACTTTCTCGATGTCGATTAGTCCCTCATCCGTGAGCCTGCCGCGTTCCGGCGGCACGGCATCTTATACGGTGACGATTACACCTTCGGGCGGTTTCAATTCGGCGGTGAACCTCTCCATCAGCGGTCTTCCTTCGGGCGCGAGCGGTAGCTTCAGCCCGAACCCCGCAACCAGCTCGTCAACTCTCCGGGTGAATGTCTCTTCAAGCGTGAAAGGGACCTATACCTTTACTGTTACCGGGTCCGGCGGGACACCGACTGTGAAAAGTACAGCGCGGGCGACGCTTGTGAAGCGACGCTAGATCGCTGCCAGAGAACGCGTCACGCAACCGCGGCGACCAACTCGGAGCGCGCCGGTGTTCCCGTCGCGGTCGTACTCGCCGGTTCGGGCAGGATGGCTGGGATCGCCCGCCATCCGGCGGCATCGAAGAAGATTGAGGGTTGCTCGAGCTTGATGAAGAACGGTGCCGATGAAGGGAGAAAACGAAGTGGAATTTCGACCCGAGCTTCGCCTCGACGAACATTGAACTGGGCAAAACCACGCGGCCTGCGCGTTTTAGCGTCCTCAATTGGTACTCTGCCGGTATTCCGCCGCAATGGTATGATGCAGCAATGAGCCGGTTGTTTTTCCCACGCCAACAGCAATCGCCACGGCGCGAAGCCGCGCGCCGGTCTCGCTCGCT
>JAFASN010000031.1 GCA_019244415.1 Verrucomicrobiota bacterium
GCACGTTGCGCCCGGAGTTCGTCGAAACGTATGCCATCGCGCGTTATGTAGAGCTAATACGCAGCATCTAATTAGTCACCTTGGCCTGGCGCACGCCGCCAGAAGCTCCTCAGCAGCCCCGATCACGGAAGTGGCAGAAATAGCAAAGCTGATATCGCAAATGCCGTTCGGATTGCACGCCGAGTTGACTCGCGTCATGCGTCGGCAGAGTTGCGGCGGAACGCAAAGAACAGTTGCAGCTGAACCCAACGGCCGCCATGCAGTTACATGGTTTCCTGATGGGCAATACAGCCCGATTGTCGGGGTACCGGCGGCGGCAGCGGAGTGAATGATGCCGCTGGAACCACCAATCGCTAAGTCTACAAGCTTCGCCGCGACGAGGACTTCCCGGAGAGTTAATGTGCCGAGCCAGTCCCGTCGGATTCTCCGGTCGTCGACTTCTGGCCAAAGGTTAGCTTCGGTTTTGGTCCCCAGCACGTATACTTCAGCATCGAGCTTTGATGCCAACTCTTGGGCGAGCCGGACATAAGCGGGCAGGCTGAAGTTGGCGTAAGTGGTTAAGCCAAATGGATGAAGTAGCACCCGAAGTCTTGAGTTCGAAATCTCGAAACGCGTGCGGAGACGATCTACTTCGTCCGCGTCAATGTACAAAACCGGCAAGCTCGAAGACGTTGTTGCTCCCAGAGCAGCGGCAACGCCGAGGTATAGTTCCGAAAAATGTCTGCCATCCTCGTAACCTTTCCGTAAGACCATCCGATGACGGCGCAAAAGCGCGCACGCTGTCCCGCCCAATTGCGCTACGTGGCGAATGCCGAGCCGCCCGCAGAGCCAGTTCCAACCATCGCAGTTGGTATAAAGGATTGCTGCGCGCCGGTAGTTCGTCCCACTCAGCAGCCGAAGAATCTCGCGCCATGCAAGGTGTTGGCCTCGTCGTCGTCCGCGCCAGTCGATGGGAATGATGCGATCAACGTGCGGATCTTTGGCGATAACTGACGCATGCAGGTTGTCTGTAAGCACGTGCAGCTCGTCGCGTGGGAAAGACTCTTTAAACGCGCGGAACACCGGAGTCGCGACGACGAGGTCACCCAGTTTTTCCGGACGGATAACCAGAGTAGCTGCCACCTTCAATCCTACTCGCAATGCAACACAGCGAGCGTGGTGCCGGCAATATGTTGCATCCCTTGAAACCGCTGGTCGTGTAATGAAAGATAGTTGAGCGCGCGGGTCAGCTCAGGCCAATGGCCGCCGTAATCGTGCCACAGGATCCAGCCTTTATGGCTGGCGAGTAGCTCAAAGGCGTTCCGTGAGTCGCTCAGCACGTACTCATACGCGTGCGATCCATCAACGAATACCAAGTCCATAGAATTACAATACGGCGAAAAGTCGAACTTGGCCGAGTCGCCAAGTAGCTGGGTGATTCGCGCCGCCTCAGGTGTGCCGACAAAACAGGCACCTATCACCTCTTTATCAGCATATTGCGCTTCATCATGCGCCAGGGAAAAGGCAGTCGAGGTGAGCATGCGGCGCGGCAAGTCGAGCGTGAAGACGTGACCTTCAGGCGGAATCGCCGCGGCAAAGTTACGCGTTGTGCGCCCGTCGAAGGTGCCAAACTCAAAGATTCGCCTTATTCCATGTGCGCCGACAATACCGGCTAGAACCACTAGCTCCGCCAGTGAAACGTTGCCACTGCGCGACCTGGCGTTCTGTATATTAAGGGTTAACGAATTTTTGAGTAGCTCAGTAGGATCAATTTGCGGCAAAAGCGGTCTGCTGCGGTTCCAGCCAAAATGGACGTAGATCTGCCAGATAAGCTGGCGATGTCGCGCTGAGAGCCAGCCGACCGTGAACAGGTAAAGACTCGAGAGTGTCGCGGCAAGTAGTTTTGGGATGAACCTCAGGAGATTCATCGTTCCTCTGGCAACGCGTGTAATAATGCGGCGCCGGAATCTTCGCAGCGGTAGCCAAGCCGCGTGAGTACGTCAGCGCAGCGCTCGAACGCTTGTTCGTTTTCGCGCAGATGGTATGCCTGTACCAGCAATTCGGGAGAGAACCGTTTGAGTGTTTCTCGAGCTCCTTGCAATGCCTCTATCTCAGCCCCCTCAATATCCATTTTAACGAGATCGAGTTTGGGCAGGGCAACTTCGGCAGCCCATTGATCGAGAGATATTGCGGTCACTCGTTCGCGGAATGGCATTTGTCCGATGAGCCCCGACACAGCCTCGAGAGAACTGATTGCTCCGTGCGTACGGAAGTCGAGATGGGCAAAGCTATTCCACAATGCATACTTCTCTACATGGACACGGTCGGTGAACGAATTGAACCGCAGATTACGGCGAAGAATTATACGCTGCCGTATCGAAGGCTCAAAAGCATAGAGAACGGCACCGCGGAACCGCGTGCAAACGGCCAAACTAAACATACCCGTAGCCGCTCCCGCGTCGACAACGACTTGCGGTCGGCGCCGCAGCACGGCGAAGTACGGCAAAATTTCCGAGTCAAAAACCCGCTGGTCGGTGTCATCCCACCATAGCGAACGCACCACCGAGAGACGATGGGAATCGAACGTGATCTGGTTGCGCCGCGGAGTAACAGCCGCTTCGACACGCCGGAGCGCCTGCTTGAGTTTTTCCATGCTGGCAATGGGCGTGGGCGTGGGAGTTGGGGTTAGCTACAATCGAGTAGCAGATTTGGCACCCATTTATGCTTACCCCAGAATGGGCGGTCCCAGACGCGCCGCAACATGTCGCGTTTGCCAAGGCGCAGCCCGTGGAATGGTTTGCTTATTGTCGAGGTAAATCCCTGGCTCTTTGCCATCGCTTCTAGCAACACGCCGGGGTAAAGCCGCTGATGAGTCAGATCACCCCAGAAAACATGACCCAGAACATCAATGTCTGCCGGGTTATTGGTGATCATTCGCACTCGCACGCCGGATGCGCAATAACGCCGGATACAGCGGAATAGCTCAAAGAGCTGCTCCGGTTGCATATGCTCGATAACATGCGCGCAGTAAACCCCGTCGCATTGGTGTGACTGAAGCTGGCCTTCGGGTGAGCTGAAGAAAGCAAATATGTCAGAATGATAGTAGCGCAGCCGTTTGGCTCGCCCTTCTTCGCAAGATGGAAGGTAACCTTCAACGCCGATGCCTTCGATGGCCGCATCGCGCAGTTCCTCCAAAAACAAACCTCGACCTGCGCCCAAATCCAGGACGCGTTTGCATCCGCTGAAATAAGAGACATGCCGACGATGAAAATCTCGCAACCACCAATCTGGACCGGTGAATTGGTAGGGATTGAAGTTGTACTTTTGCGCGGTATCCATCTTCAGACCACGGGAACGGGCTTAAGTGAACGCCAGCAAAGCTGGGGAGTATGCCAGGCATTGAAGGAAAGTTGCACCGCGATTGGCGCAGCGATCAGCCCACCAACACCGAAGAGCCGGCCAAGAACAATGCCGGCCAGAACGCTCGCGGCAGCAGTGGCAATGAAAGCTTTGAGGTAGGGCGTGTAATTGGCCGTTTGTAATACCGCGGCATGCGAGCCGACAATGAAATCGACCGCGCACGCGACAAGGAGCAGGGCGAAGTACGGTCGTGATAAAAGGGTCGTCCGCGACTTGATCAGGTGTAGTAGCTGAGGCGCGATGATGAACGCGCAAGCCGCGAGCGCGACATACGTTGCCAGACCGAGTGCCATTCGCTGCGCCACCAGCTGCCGAGCCTCTCGAAGAGACGCCGAGGCGCGCAAGGCGCTGAGACGAGGGTAGGTGACCGATTGCCACGTGCCCGCAAGAAGAGAGATCATGAGTCCAATTTGCAAGCTGACTCCGTAGCTGCCAGCGGTCGTAAGATCGAATAGTTGAGCGCAAACCAACGTCGTGGCGGGGAGTGAAAGGTAGGAAGCGATGCTGCCCAGGCCGCTGCGCCACGTCATAGGCCAAAGATCCCGCCAGTGTGCCTTGGCGCGTGAAATGTGAGGGCCCGAAACCAACTGAAGAATGGCACGCTTTTCCCGAATGCGCGGATAAACACCAAGGATGAGCTGGCCAGAGGCAAGGGCGATTAAGCCGAGACCGGCACTCAATCCGAGCAGAACAACTGAATAGTTCAACACGAGTGCCTGAAGTAGAAACTTCTGTTGCAGCCGCACCTGGTTAAGCCCGAAAAGAAGCGCGCCCCAAAAGTAGCTCAACATATTTGCAGCGGTAGCGCAGATGAGAATGGCATAGGCGATCAAAGCTGTTGGCCTGGTAAATGCCGCAGGATACTTCAGAAGAAGCCATGTGCCGCCGCCGAAGATCAGGCAGGCTGTGGCAGCAAGTGCGATGATCCGGTAAAGCCCCTGCGACATACGAATCAGGCCGGAGATTGCGTCGAAGTTCGGTTGCGCTCCAGACACTCCTTCGCCGAGTCCCAGCGCGGGCACAGTATCAGCTCCAGCAAGATAGTAGCTGGCGCGTCGGCCAATGACCGGACTAAAGCCGAACTCGAAAATCGTGGCGACCTGCGCGATACCCAGGTAAACGTACCACAGACCCACGTCGGGGGGCGCGAGTACGCGCAGAACAACAGGCAGGATGCAAATGAGCCCGGCTGTGCGAACAACGATGACAGACGCGCTCCAGAGCACAGCCGAGTGGTGTACGCGCTGCAAGGCTCGAGCGATGTTTAGCCGAAGAGGGGGAGTACGGCTCGCGATCATGCCGATGTAGTCGCGAAGAGGTAAACCTCACCGTACTCACACGATTGCTCCGCCACAAAACCCAGGCCTTGCAGGAGTTCCATTGCTTTTCCAACCGGAAGAGGGCACCACGGATGATATTCGCAGGCAACCTGAACCTGGCGCGGCAGAATGGTGCGATGCTCTACGATCCACTCGATCAGCTCACCTTCCGCGCCTTCGCAATCGAGCTTAAAGAAAACTGAGCTGAAGCTCTGGAACGGAATGTTGTCGAGCGTCACAGATTGGATGGATGAAATGGTGCCTTGTTCCAGCAGGTAAATGCCGGACCCACCGTCGGTGCTCTGGGTGCTAAACTGAACGATCCGGGCATCTTTTGTGACCGGCGCTTGTTCTACTTGCACATTGGTGAGCCCATTTAAGGCAATGTTATCGTTGAGAACCCTAATGATGTTAGCCTGCGGCTCGAAAGCATAAATCTGTGCGGTGTGATGCGTGTGAGCGGCAAGGCAGGTAAAGGCTCCAATGTTTGCACCTACGTCTATGACCAGATCGGGAGAGGCACTTCTGATGCCGTACACGTCAGCAATGGCTGCCTCGAAGAACTGTGGCCAGCCGGCGTCGATCGACTTACTTGGCTTAAGCTGCAAGCCGTTCCGAAACTGCACGAGTGCGGGCCGATGACTAATTCCTGTTCGTGAGCTGAGTAATTGAGGCCAATTACGGCAATGGCGAATAACTGCTGACGCCGTTTGCAGCTTGCGATACGCAGTAGCGAGCTGGCTGTTCACGCTGGCTCAGGTAAATCTGAGTGGGATGCAAGCAGCTCTCGCATTAAAGAGTCGTATTCCGCCATAACAGCGTCGGTCGCGAACTTCCTCACGGTCTCTGTCCCGCTGAGCCCCATTTGAGCCCGTGCAGCGGGGTCGCGGATCAGCTGCAACAGGCGTTGGGCAAACAGTTCGGTGTTCCCGGGAGTGACAAGGTAACCTTCGACCGCTTCCGTCAAGCTCTGGCGGGTCCCATCTACTTCGTTGGCAACGATCGGTTTGCCACAGGCCATCGCTTCCAGCGGCACATTCGCGTGACCTTCATACAAGCTCGTCATTGCCACGATATCGCAGGCGGCGATGTATTGAAGTCCATTTTGCGCGCCAACAAAGCTACACGAGCCGGTGATATCAAGCTCGCGTGCGAGTTGTTCGAGAGAAGCGCGGTCGGGGCCATCGCCAATGATCCACAAATGCGCTGCTTCTCCTGATTCAGCTACAATTTTCCAGCTGCGTAGAAGCCAGTCGATTCTCTTTTGATCAGCGAGCCGGCCTACGGAAACTACATGGCAGCGGCCGTCATTCCAGCCTAGTTCGGCGCGGTACTTCGCCGCGGTTTCCGGCAACGGGATATCATCTAAGTTGATGCTATTAGGAATAACTCGGGTGCGCTTTTCGTCGATGAGCCTCCGGATCAGGTACTGGTAGTAGTTACCACGGCTGATCAGCACCACTTGCGCGACCAGGCGGCACGAGATGCTTTCTACCATCCGATTGCGCATGACACGGAAAAGGTCCCAATCTGTGTAAAAGGCTGGCCATTGAGCGACGTAGATAACCTTGCGAATGCTTGCCAGACGCGCGGCAAGTGCGCCAATAACGCCCGCCCACTGGCCGTGAAGCAACAGGATGTCCGGTGCAATTTTCCTCAGGCGAATGGCAAGGAGCGGAATGAGCAGCACAGCCGGGCCAAGTTTATGGAGTGGCATTTCAATGTGCCGAACGCCGAGCTCATCACATTTCGCGGCGATGCGGCCGCGGCGGCCGCGGAAAACTATGAGATCGAATTTGTCGTGGAAATAGTTCAGCAAATTGATGACCGACTTCGGTCCGCCGCCCGGGCCATCCTCGTGAATGATGTGGCACAGGCATGGCCGCGACGTTTGACCGGCTCGCTTCATGCGGTGAGTTAGGCGCTGATGAAGATCGCGATGCACTCCAGTGCAGGTAAGGGACGGCACATGGACGGATCGGCATTGAGACGTTCACTGCGCATCGGCATTGATGGGCATGCGATTGGGTCGCGTTTAGGCGGCAATGAGACTTATCTGCGCGGGGTGTTGAAGGAGCTGGCTGGGTATCCGGCGCATAGGTATTTCGTTTATGTGAATGATAACGCAGCGGCTGCGATTGTGCACGAATTGCTTCCGACCTCAGAGGTGCGGCTGCTCGGCGGCGCGGGCGCCGTGGCAAGACTCGGCTGGAAACTCACTCAGCTGGCGCGCGCCGATCAGGTGGATGTGCTGCATGTGCAATATGTGGCGCCGGTGTTCGGCCCTGCGAGTGTGGTGACAATTCATGACCTTTCGTTCCGGCATTTTCCGGAATGGTACACGCGGGCGGAACGCTGGCGCTTTGAGCTGACGGTGCCGTGGTCGGGGCGGAGAGCGCGGCGAGTGCTCACGGTGAGCGAGTTTTGCAAGCGCGATATTGTGCAGCAGCTCCGCATTGCCGAGAAACGAGTGATCGTCAGCTACAACAAGATAGACGAGCAATTCCGACCCGTGGCCGCACGTGAAGTTGAGCGGTCCCTCGCCGACTTGGGCGCTCGGCCGCCTTACATTGTGTCCGTGGCGAATTTGCAACCGCGCAAGAATTTGCCGCGACTGATCGGAGCGTGGGAACAGTTGCGCCAGACGCACGCCCAAATCACTCCCAAGCTGGTCATCGTCGGCCGCAAAGCATGGCTGTTCGAGGAGACGCTCGCTGCGGTAAGGCAGAGCCGTTGGCGTGATGAAATTGTGCTAACCGATTACGTACCGCACGAGCAACTCCCGCCGTTGTATGCGGGCGCGGAGCTGCTGATTTATCCGTCGTTGTTCGAAGGGTTCGGCCTGCCGCCGCTGGAGGCGATGGCGTGCGGCACGCCCGTCGTCGTCTCGAACACGTCGTCGCTGCCGGAGGTATGTGGCGAGGCGGCGGAATTCGTGGACCCGCGCGATGTGAAATCAATCGCGGACGGAATGCTGCGGCTGTTGCGAGATTCAGATTTACGCGAGAGCAGACGCGCCGCAGGGCTGAAGCAGGCCGAGAAATTTCGTACCGGTCAGCTCGGAGCGGCAACGGTGCGCGCGTATGAAGAAGCCGCAGCAGAGGTTGAGAGGTTGAAGCGTTGAAGCGTGAATCGAAGAAGAGGTTACGCGTGGCATTTCTGGGGACGCGCGGAATCCCGGCCAATTACAGCGGGTTCGAGACGTTCGTGGAGCAGCTCGCAACTCGGCTGGTGCAGCGCGGGCACGAGGTTATCGTTTTCAATCGGTATCCGTTTGTGCCGCTGCGCGACAAATATTACCGGGGCGTGCGCATCATCCGGCTTCCCACGATTCAGACAAAGTCGCTCGACACGCTGGTGCATTCACTTTTGTCCTGCCTGATCCTGCCGTTCATCCGACCCGACGTGGTTTACTTTTGCGGGGTTGGGAACGCTGTTTTCTGCGGCTTGGTGCGACTGTTGCGCAGGCCCGTAATCCTGAACG
Organism: Verrucomicrobiota bacterium; assembly: GCA_019244415.1. Lineage (GTDB taxonomy): Bacteria > Verrucomicrobiota > Verrucomicrobiia > Chthoniobacterales > UBA10450 > AV69. The sequence continues at coordinate 8,203 of JAFASN010000031.1, forward strand.
TTGACGGGGAAGATTGGGCGCGCGAAAAGTGGACGGGATTCGCGAAGTGGTGGCTGAAGAAAAGTGAAGCATGGGCGTCGCGTTTCGCCTCTGTCCTAATTGCGGATTCGCGTGTGATCGAAAAGCGTTACAGCGAACTCTATGGGCGCGAGACCGTATTCATTCCGTACGGCGCTAATGTTGACCTCGCGCCTGCTGGCACAGAGACGCTGACGAGATTCGGGTTAACCCCCCAAAAGTACGTGCTGTTTGTCGGCCGGATCGTGCCGGAGAACTGCGCTGACGTACTCATCCGCGCGTTTACGACTGCCAGTTTGCCTGAACTCAAGCTCGCCATCGTCGGTGACGCACCTTACGCAGAAGATTACAAGAGGAGTCTGCGCGCGCTGGCGGATGAGCGTGTGGTGTTTACCGGGTATGCCTTTGGCCAGGCGTATCGTGAGCTCAGCCGAAACTGCTCGTTTTACGTGCTGGCGTCCGCGGTGGATGGCACCCGCCCGGTCTTGCTCGACCAGATGGGCTTCGGCAATTGCGTGCTGGTGCGCGATTCACCGGCGAACAGCGAAGTCGTCAGTGACGCCGGCGCGCTGTTCGACTCCTCGGACGCGGAGCGGTCGCTGGCCGAAGCCATTCGACGACTCGCCCGAGATCACGCTGCCGTTACAGAGTACCGTAAGCGAGCAGTCGCGCGTGTGCGCGAACGCTATGATTGGGAGCGGGTAACCGACGCGTATGAGCTCCTCTTGATCAATGCTGCCGCGAAAAACTGAGCAGATGTTCACGGTCAAGAGCGGTACTATTACCGGAGAGTAGGGCCGTACTTTTCTCTAACGGGACAGCTAACGCGGACGCTACAAGGTCGTGCCTGGTATCACCGGGAAAGATTCGCCTGCGCCAGACATTATCTGCCGCACGCGAATGATGGGATAACGTCGGAGCTACTGCAGGTTCGATATTGTCCGCGATCAAGTCGCTAAAAGGCACAACGGCCGCTCGCGGAGAAGCTGGTTAGCTGATACCCTGCAGCTAAAGTACGCTGGCAAGGTCGATTGAGAGGTGTAGGGGCGGCTGTCCTCAGCCGCTGGCCGGGCATGCGCGGAGCGTTCTGCGGGTGAGGACACCCGCCGCTACACTACTGCTTCTTGTGAATCGGCCCGCTTGGTCGCGATCTCATTCTCATCCTGCCAGCAATAAGAAGCCTGATCAGATCATGTCGAGCGAGGCACGAAACCGCGCCAGTAGTCTTTCGCCGCAGGGCCGAGTCCACGAACTGCACGAAGTACTGTCCACCAGTTATTAAAACAGAGCTGCACCAGGCCAACCGATCCGAGTAAGCCCCAAAGTCCAAAGCGGGGAGTAGACACGATCGCGAGGGCCACCGTCGCCACACCGGAGAGTAACGACGGCTTTGGGAAGGGATTCACGTTCTCTGAGTACACTAATTCACTGTAGAGCGAGTGGTGCATTTGAAGAAAGTAGATAAGACAAAGGCACAACAACAGCGAAGGAGGAAGCAGTTCGGTGCGGGTTCTAACAAGGGCCAGTAAACCCGGGCCAAAGAGAATCAGGCCCGTCGCTCCGACGATGTAGGTTAAAAGTGCGAGAACTATCCGGGGCCGGAACAAAGCCGCAATTTCGGCAAACAAGTTGCGCGTCCGGAGCTGATTGATCACTGGTACTTTAACCGTAACCCAGACACTACTTACACCTATCAAAAGGCCGACCGCCTGCACCGTGAGACCAAAGGACGCGGTGGTATCGAGGCCAAGATAGGCGCTACATATCAGCGTGTTTGCCTGCGTCACCATGAAGGCGCCGACGCTCACAGCTCCGCCGCGCCAGGCATTTGGCCAGAGCGTTTTCAGCAGGTTGATGCGGAACGTACCTTTTGGTAAGACGCAGAGACGGAGAAAAGCTCGCCGGCCGAGCAGCCGTTCCACTACTCCCATGACGAAAATGCCGATCACAAGCGCCCACACCTTCGCGCCGAGAAGCAAACCAGCAGCGGCGATGATGTAGTAGCTGAGCAGTGAGAAGGCGAAGATTTGCTGCGATTGGCGAACGCCGTTGATGGCTGAGAGCAGATACGGCCAAATAGCGTTAGCGAAATTCAGCGACACGCCCGTGGCATAAACGACGAACGCCGCGCGGAGGGAGTTGTGGTTCGCCAACGGCGCTGTTTTTATCCAGATCCACGTTCCTCCGGCGGTGAGAAGTAGAAAAAGAACGATCAGCGCAATTCCGGAATAGTAGGCGCGAACGGACGTGACAAGGTCCGCGAGAAGCTTGCGATTTGGCTCGTGCTCACTCTGCGGCTCGCCTTCCGTTGGCGTTGTTTCAACCCCGAAGGGCAGGAGATTCTGCGCGCCCGCCCAGAGATACCCGGCAGAGCGAATGACACTCGGCGCGAAGCCGAAATCGAGCAGCG